>JACQZC010000012.1 GCA_016207905.1 Nitrospirota bacterium
GTGCCCTATGGCTCATATAGAGCATATAGGACGGTGAACTGTTACGCCCCACCTCCCGTGCTATGGTGCTCGGCGACCGTCCTAACGCCTCTGCAATCGCCCTCAGGCTAAAACCCCTTGCCTTCAACTCCGTTATCCTGACCCTCTCTTCCAAATTAAGTTGCTTATATCGTCTCTCCATAAACACTTAGGGTAACTCCTTCGTAGCCCCAAGTGTTGCACTTCCTCATTGAACTGGCGAAGTAAAAAGCCCCCTATCAAAAAAACAACCTGATATAATTCAGATACCCAATGCGGCGTTTTTTCACTTAATGTTAACTTTCTTACGTACTTTTTAAAATGGTAATTAAGGCTGAGCTTTTGCAATAAAGGAATAACGTATTTTGCAATTACTGGAAAATAAAATCCATTTTTCAATTTTCCATTGAGCCAGTTGATAACCTTATCCATCATCTTTTTCAGTGTTATCCTGTCCTTTCGTTGTCCCCGACTCATAAAGAAAATCTCCTTTGCCATTATCTTAAGCAGGCATCTCTTTCCTGTCAAGGGAATTTCATATTACACACCCCTGACCCCTCTTAATAGAGGGGAAAAGAGTTTGCCACATATCATAAAATCCGTGAAATTGTCAAGATGAAGGATTTCAGGTGAAGGATTTCATCTTGACTGCTTCATCCCCTTCTGATTTAAGCTATAGCAGTGGGTTAGTATGCCACCACACTGTAAGGTAAAGCAAAATGAAAACCATGAAATGAGAAAAACTTAATGAAGAGAGATTTCATCCGTAGTAAAAAAAGGAGATGGAAACGATTTTAGAAGATTTTACACAGAAGATTTTACACTACCATTCTGTTATCATAAAAAATATGAAGGTTATCGTTGCAATGAGTGGTGGTGTCGATTCCTCAACTGCTGCATATCTACTTAAAAAGCAAGGTTATGAGGTTAGCGGACTGAGCTTTACACTTATGGAGACAAGGGGAGTGAAGGACATTAACCCAAATATATGTTGCTCTATAAAGGCAATAGAGTCTGCATCCCAGAGTTCAAGGCATATAGGAATCCCTCACTCGGTAGTCGATTTAAGGGCAGAGTTCATCCAACATGTCATAGAGCCTTTTATAGAGGCATATTCAAATGGCATCACGCCAAACCCGTGCATACTCTGTAACAGGTTTATCAAATTCCCATATCTTTTAATGGAGGCTGAGGAAAAAGGTGCTGACTTTATAGCAACAGGACACTATGCAAACACAGCCCCTTCTCTCAGAAAAGGCATTGACCAAAGGAAAGACCAGTCATATGTGCTTTATGCCTTGAAAAAAGAGGAGTTAAGAAGGCTCATACTTCCACTTGGAGGTCTAAGGAAAGACGAAGTAAGGGCAATTGCAAAGACTCAAGGGCTTCCCTCGGCAAGTAGACTCGAAAGCCAGGAGATTTGTTTTATAAAGGATAAAAACTATAGCAGTTTCATAGGCAGTTTTCTACCCCAAAAGGAAGGACCGATAATAGATACAAAGGGCAATGTCATTGGAACCCATAAAGGTCTTTATCGCTATACGATAGGACAGAGAAAACGGCTCGGTATTTCATCTTTAGAGCCTCTTTATGTAAATAAGATAGATACGGCAAACAATGCCCTTTATATAGGAGCAAGGAACATGGCATTAAAAAAGGAGTTCCTTGTCTCAGAGGTCAACTGGCTTATCCCAAAAAGGGAGGACTTCAGGGCAGGCGTAAAGATTCGCTCCATGATGCCTGATAAGTCGGCAACTGTATATATAATGAATGATGACACAGTAGATGTCCTTTACGATGAGCCTGAGTGGGCACCTTCGGCAGGGCAGTCCGCAGTGTTTTACGAAGGGGATATGGTTATTGGTGGAGGAGTGATTCAAAGCCCATAGTCTTTCCATCTTTCATCCACAAGTCTTTTGACCTCCTCTGACATCTCTATATCAGGAGGCCAGTTTCTTTTAAATCCATCCGAGGGAAGTTTCTTAGTCGCATCGATTCCCATCTTTCCTCCATATGCAGGTATGTCCGATGCATGCTCAAGCACATCGAGTGGGCCTTCAACGATAACTACATCCCTTTTAGGGTCAACATTGTTTCCCATTCTCCAGATGACCTCAGAGGGGTTATGAACATCAACCCATTTGTCAACGACGACAATCATTTTTGTAAAACTCATCTGACCCATTCCCCAGAGGCTGTACATGACCTTTCTTGTCTGACCCGGATATTTCTTGTCAATGGAGACAACTGCTATGTTATGAAATACTCCTTCTATTGGAAGGTTTATGTCCACAATATCTGGAATCTGTTTTTTAATTAGAGGAAGAAAGATTCTCTCGGTTGCCTTTGCAATGTAGCAATCCTCCATAGGAGGTTTCCCAACAATGGTCGTTGGATATATTGCATCGTCCCTCATGGTTATACATGTAAGGTGAAACACAGGGAAGACATCCGAAAGGGAGTAATATCCCGTATGGTCTCCGAATGGTCCCTCTGTTTTTCTTTCTCCTGGCTCGCAATATCCCTCAAGTATAATCTCCGAATTAGCAGGCACCTCGAGGTCAACTGTCTCGCACCTGACCATCTCAACAGGAGACTTCCTCAGAAACCCAGCAAGAAGCATTTCATCGATGTCAGGTGGAAGAGGGGCTGTGGCTGAATACATCACAGTTGGGTCTCCGCCCAATGCCACTGCAACAGGAAGCCTCTGATTCATCTCTTCTGCCTTTCTAAAGTGTCTTGCACCGTCTTTATGCATATGCCAGTGCATACCCGTTGTCCTTCCATCATAGACCTGCATCCGATACATGCCACAGTTTCTTATGCCTGTTTCAGGGTCTTTTGTGAATACTAAAGGAAGTGTGATGAACCTTCCACCATCGAGAGGCCATGTCTTAAGAACAGGCAGTATATCGAGCGAAGGGTTGTCTTTTATTATGACCTCTTTGCATTGCCCTCCTTTTACATACTTTGGAAGAAAATCGGAAAGCCTCTTTAGTTTTGGCAGTGCCTTAAGTTTCTCGATGAGGTTAGTGGGTATCTCTGGCTCTATGAACTCAAGCATCCTTTGACCAATCTCATCGAGGCTCTGGACTTCAAGGGCAAGGTTCATCCTCTCGGTTGAGCCAAAGAGGTTTAGGACGCAGGGGATTCGTGAGCCAATAGGTTTTTCGAATAAAAGTGCAGGACCTCCTGCCTTTACTACCCTGTCGTTTATCTCTGCCATTTCAAGATGAGGGTCAACAGGAACAGTTACCTTCTTAAGCATGCCCTTTTGCTCAAGCAGAGCAATAAATTCCCTTAGGTCTTTATAAGCCATTAGATGAGTATAGCATAACTGGGTCCTGTGTATTGACTACCACAAAACAGTCTGTTAATATACAGAAACCTGCTCAGAGAGATACCCTCCCTCTTGTGCAGGAGACCCGGGGATAAGTCCCCCGCTTCCCCGGGTCAAACTTAATCTTTAAGCGAAATAGCATCCACAGGGCAGTTCTCCTCAGCCGCCTCGCAACAGCCAACAAACTCGCATGCCTCTGGGTCTATGACCTCTGCCTTTCCGATGGTCTCATTCAGGTAAAAAACAGCAGGGCATATCTCCTGACATGTCCCACATCCAATACAAAGCTCCTCATCGACATAAGGTGTCAAAGCCCTGCTACATCCATCAGGAATCTCTCATATCCCTTTGAGATATTGTCCCATGTGTAGTCCTTTGCATATGGTCTTGCCTTATCAGCCATCCTGTGTCTCAGGACATCGTCTTTAAGGAGAAGGTTTATCTTTTGAGCTAAATCTTTTGATGAGCCTGTCTTAAAAGAGATGCCAAAGCCACCTTGTATTGCAAAGGAAAGCTCAGGTATGTCGCTTACTATAACAGGCCTTCCGCATGCAGCTGCCTCAAGAACAACAATGCCCCACCCCTCAAACCTCGATGGCAAAACAAAGACCTTTGCAGCCCTCAGGACATCAATCTTTTCCTCCTCGGAAAGAAATCCCCTAAAGACGACATTTTTAAGTTTTAGCCTTTGAGCCAGCTCTTTTAGCCTTTGCTCATCCCTTCCCCTTCCAACGACAAAGAGCAATGTATCTACCCCTTTCATTGCATCGAAAAGACTGTCGAGACCTTTGTTTTTGATATGAAGCCTTCCTATATAAAGGATATAATCTCCTTCTTCTGATAGCTCGGACATAAGGAGATTGCTATTTATCCCAGCTGGAAAAACCACTGTATGCGAAAGTCCAAGCTTCTTTTTCGTTCCCTCTGAAAGAGCAGTTATACGGCTAAAAAGCCTTGGATAAAATGCCTCTATAAGAAAAAAGGGAAGCCCTAAAAACCACCACCTCTTAAAAATTCCCCAGCCTTCTTTGTGGTTTACATGAAGTATGACAGGTTTTTTTGTGAGAAACCTTGAAAAAACAGGGTTCCATGGTGCAAAGTCCTCGACAACGATGTCAAATTCATCACCATGCCTTTTCAAAAACCTTCCTGCATGAAATGCATAGGAAAATGTGGAAAGGATATAGTTTCTGTCAGTGCCTAAGAACTTATATTCTATGCCTCCTTCTTTATAGGCAGAGGAGCCCGGATACATCCCGCTTATGATTGTTATCTCATGCCCTTTCTCTGAAAGCCTTCTGTAGAGCTCATAGACCCTGACAGCGCCTCCTCCGCCAACCCACGGATTAGACATGTGGTCATATATAAGGTGAAGTATCTTCATGCGTTCTCACTGACACTCTGCCCAGTTTCTGCCTGAGCTAATCTCGACCTTAAGAGGTACGGAAATAAGATACGGCTTCATTTTGCAGACCCCCTCCATCTCCTCTTTTACAATCTTTATGAGCCCGTCTTTTTGTTCCTCTGGAGACTCAAATAAAAGTTCGTCGTGAACCTGAAGAATGAGCGGGCAATGCCCTCTCTTGAACCGTTCTAAGTCCCAGAGCCTATTAAATATCTTCACCATTGCAATCTTAATAATATCAGCGGCTGTGCCCTGTATAGGTGCATTTATGGCAAGCCTTTCTCCAAACTGCCTTGTCAGTGCGTTTTTGCTTTTAAGCTCAGGCACAGGCCTTTTCCTTCCAAAAAGTGTCTTTACATATCCATTTTCTCTTGCCTTATCGATGGCTTTCTCTATATATGCCCTGACACCTGAATGTCTTTCAAAATACTGCTTTATATAGATTTCTGCCTCTTCTTTTGAGATGCCTAATGCCTCGGAAAGTCCAAATGGCGTTATGCCATAGATTATTCCAAAGTTTACTGTCTTTGCAACCCTTCTCATATCCTCTGTAACCTCATTGGAAGAAATGCCGAATATCTGACTT
The DNA here is from genome assembly GCA_016207905.1 of Nitrospirota bacterium. Lineage (NCBI taxonomy): Bacteria > Pseudomonadati > Nitrospirota > Nitrospirota bacterium. Next base: position 5,350 of record JACQZC010000012.1, read on the forward strand.
GCTGTCTCTGAATGAACATCAATGTCCCTCTGAAATGCACTAATGAGTAGAGAATCACCGCTCATATGAGCCATAACCCTTAATTCAATCTGTGAGTAATCAGCAGAGATTATAATATTGCCTTCCTCTGCAACGAATGCCTCTCTTATGCGTTTTCCCCAATGTCCTCTTACTGGTATATTCTGAAGGTTAGGCTCTTTGCTCGAAAGCCTTCCTGTGGCAGTAGCTGTTTGCTCAAATGATGTATGAAGCCTTCCTGTCGCAGGGTTTATGAGTAGTGGCAGGGCATCCACATAAGTGCTCTTTAGCTTAAAAAAACTTCTCCAGTTAAGTATCTCTTTTGGCAATTCATGGGTTTTTGAAAGCTCCTCCAAGACTGACATTTCAGTTGAATAACCTGTTTTTTTCTTTTTCCCCGGCTTAAGTCCTAAGACATCGAATAGCACCCTTCCTAATTGCCTTGGCGAATTAATATTGAACTCTTCGCCTGAAAGGAAATATATTCTTTTTTTAATGGCACTTAGCTCCTCTGAAAGCTCTTCTGAAAGGCTTTTGAGGATTTTCGTATCAACCCTTAGCCCTGTCTCCTCCATCTCGGAAAGGACATAGATAAGAGGCATCTCTATCTTGAGGTAGAGATTGTCAAGCCCTTCTTCTTTGAGTTTCTTAGAGAATATCTCTTTGAGCTTAAGGCTTAGCTCTACATTTTCACATGAATAGTCTCTTGCCAGATGAATTGGGACATTGTCAAATCCCTTTTTACCTACTACCTCCATGAATGTCCTTTTCTTTATCGAAAGCTCCTCGAGGCTCAGGCTCTCGAGACTGTAATCCCGAAGCATCGGGAGGGGATTTAGGAGATAGGCACACACCATTACATCATAAAGCACTCCCTGAACCCGAATCCCTTGTTTTTTAAGAATCCGCACAATGCGTTTAAGGTCATGCCCTGTTTTTTCGATAGCTCGATTTTCGATAATGGGTTTTAGCACTGAAAAGGCATCCTCTTTTTTAATCTGCTCAATCACTCCTTCGTATGAGTGCATAAGCGGTATATAGGCAGGAGTGCCTTTTTCGGTTAGGACCGAGAGCCCTATTATTTCATCGGGCTCGGTGCCTTTTCCCTGTGTCTCTATGCTTAAGGCAAGCTCTTTTTTTATGGCATCCACAAAGTCTTTTAAATGGCTTAGGGTGGATATTGTCTCATACTGCCTCGAAGGAGAAGGACCACCCGGTATAAGGGACATGAGAGAGGTAAATTCGAACTCCTTAAAAAGCCTTAAAACAGCCTGCCAATCAGGCTCTCTTAAGGACATGTCTTTAAGCTCTATGTCTACTGGCACAAATCTGTCTATCTCGGAAAGCCTTCTGCTTAGCTTTATCAAGTCTATATTATCCTCGATGAGTTTTCTTATTCTTTGTTTTTTAATTCTTTCGGGATGGGCTATAAGCTCATCGAGGCTTTTAAATTCACTAAGCAGTTCCTTTGCAATCTTCTCGCCAATGCCTTTCACACCGGGTATGTTATCAGCCGCATCTCCTGTAAGTGCCATAAACTCCGTAACCCTCTCAGGGAAAACCCCAAACCTTTCTTTTACATACTCTTTTTCAAACACTACACCTTTCATCGGGTCATAGACCTTTATAGAGTCATCGATAAGCTGAAGCATGTCTTTGTCTCCTGTGACTATGAAGACATCCATGCCCTGCCTCGATGCCTTCTCTGCCACGGTTGCTAATACATCGTCTGCCTCATATCCTGAAACCTCTAAGACATTGATATTAAATGCAGAGAGCATCTCTTTGACAAAGGGCATCTGTTGCCTTAGCTCATTCGGGGTCTCGGGCCTATGTGCCTTGTAGTCTTCAAAGAGTATGTGTCTTTCCGTAAGAAGGGGTGAATCAAAGGACACGGCAATGGCATCAGGCTTCCTCTCCCTCAGGAGCTTAAGAAGCATACTCGTAAAACCAAAGATTGCACTTGTGGGTCTGCCCCTTGAGTTAGTAAGCCCCCTGATTGCATAAAAGGCTCTATAGACATATGAGTTTCCATCGATTAGATAAAGATTCATCAATAAAGTTTAGCATAGATAGGCATTTCTATCGTGATACAAAAATGTTAAATTAATCTATGAGCAGGATTTCTGTTTTAATCAGCAAACCTGTTATCCACCTCATCCTAATAGCCCTCATCGGCATTCTTTTATATTCAAACACATTCAATTCCCCTTTTCAGTGGGATGAGGAGGATTTTATCTTTGGAAACCCTATTGTAAAAGACCTCAGTTACTTTTCAGAGCCTTCAAAGGCAAAAGGGCTTGAACTTTACCCCGCACTTAAAAGCAGATATATTGGCTACCTTACATTCGCACTTAATTATAAACTTCATGGCACTGAAGTGGCTATCATGTCTTTAATCTTACAATTCATATCCTGAATGCTATGCTTATGTATTTTCTTGTTGTGCTTACTTTCAGGACACCTTTTCTGTTATTGCGATGCCGAAACATCGGCAGAAACAATCTCATTGCCCTTTTCTCTGCCCTCCTTTTTGTCTCCCATCCCATTCAGACAGAGGCAGTTACATACATATTTCAGAGACTTGCATCGCTGGTTGCATTTTTTTATCTTCTTTCAATTGTCCTTTATATAAAGTGGAGACTTCAGGTCACCCCCTCCCTCACCCTCCCCCATCAAGGGGGAGGGAAGTGGTGGGGGGCTTCACTACTCTACCTTGCCAGCATCCTTTCAGCCATACTTGCCATGAAGACTAAGGAAAATGCCTTTACCCTTCCTATTGTCATTGCCCTTTATGAATTCTTCTTCTTTAGAGGCACTTTAGGTAAGAGAGTTCTCCATCTCATTCCATTTCTTTTAACCATGCTTATAATCCCTATCACTCTTATAGGCATTGACAAGCCTGTTGGAGAAATAATAAGCGGAATAGAGCCTGCAACAAGAGGCTATGAGGGCATATCGAGGGCAGATTATATTCTTACTCAGTTCAGAGTTGTGGTTACATATATAAGGCTTTTGTTTTTACCTGTAAACCAGAATATAGATTATGATTATCCAGTCTATCACTCGTTTTTTGACATTCAGGTATTTTTGTCTTTTCTTTTTCTAATCTTTGTTTTTGGCTCTGCTTTTTATTTTCTTATAAGGTCTAAGTTCTCTCCAGTATTAAGGTTTATTTCATTTGGAATCTTCTGGTTCTTTATAACTCTTTCAGTGGAATCCAGCGTTATTCCTCAGTATATACTCATAAATGAATACAGGGTTTATCTGCCATCAATGGGAGTGTTTACAGCTATAGTGAATGGAGCATTTTTATTTATAGAAAGGCTTAAGGGCAAGAAGACTCAGACAGCCGTATTAGCATTTTTAATTTTAATACCGCTTTTGCTTTCACCTGCCACATATAATCGGAATGCTGTATGGAGAAGCACGGTGAGTTTATGGACGGATGTAGTAAGAGAATCTCCTTTGAAAGAAAGAGGTCATAATAATCTTGGTAATGCTTATATGGGAAAGGGGTTGACTGACAAGGCAATAGAGCATTTCCTTATTGTCTTAAAGCTAAAGCCGAATTTTTTAGAAGCACATAATAATCTCGGTTATGCTTATTTATCTAAAGGCTTAATTGACAATGCCATAGAACAGTATCAGATTGCGTTAAGACTGAAGCCGGATTATGCAGAGGCACATTATAATCTCGGCGTTGTTTACTATAAGAAAGGCTTGCTTGACAATGCCATAGAACAATATCAGATTGCATCAAGACTAAGGCCGGATTATGCAAAGGCACATTATAATCTCGGTGGTGCTTATCTTAAAAAAGGGTTTATAGATAAGGCAAGGAAAGAATTTGAGACTACTCTAAAAATAAACCTGGACTTTGAGCCAGCCCGAAAATACTTAATGGATATAAATAAAACTAATTCTCCTTATCCTAAAAAGCAGTAGTGCATAGTAGTAGCAAAGACTTATTTTATTTATCCGCCTTTGACATTCACCATGTATTTAGGTTATTTTTTAAAATGGATTTAGGCTCAAAGATTGCGCTTGTTACCGGGATTTTTACGCTAACATTTATGCTTAATCTTCCATTCGGGTATATGAGGTCAAAGACAAAGAGGTTTTCCCTTAGCTGGTTTCTTTGTATACATCTTCCAATCCCAATTATATTTCTTGGAAGACTTTTTTCGCATCTTGACATAAGATATGTCCCAATATTTATAACTGCCGCATTAATTGGTCAGATATGGGGCGGAAAACTGGAGTTTTAGTGCTTACTGCATTTCTTTCAGGCATCGGCAAGATAACGCTTAATGATATAGCTATACCTGAGCCCTCCAAAGGAGAGCTTCTGATAAAGGTGAAAACTGCCCTTACATGCGGAACAGACCTCAAGGCATACATAAGGGGATATCCCCTGATACCAATGCCAGGGCCTTTTGGACATGAGTTCTCAGGGGTTGTAGAGGAATCTATTGGTGTCTCTGCTTTTAAAAAGGGAGATGAGATTATGGCTGTGCATACGGCTCCATGTCTTAAGTGCAAATACTGTAAAGCAGGGCTTTATAACCTCTGTAAAGATATTATGGATACAAAGGTCATTGGTGCATTCTCCGAATACATCCTTCTTCCTGCGCATATAGTCAAACAGAATGTTTTTCATAAACCCAAGAAGGTAAGTTTTGATGAGGCGGCATTCCTTGAGCCTCTTTCATGCGTTCTTCATGGAATGAGAGGGCTTGACATAAAAAAAGGAGACAGGATTCTCATTATCGGTGTGGGCACTATCGGCTTGATTCATCTACTACTTCTGAAACAAAAAAGAGCGATTGTAGCAATTACGGATATAAATAAAAAACGGCTTAAGATGGCTGAATCTTTAGGTGCTGATTTCGCCTTTATGCCACAAATGGCTGATACCAAAACAAAGGCTCTAACAGATGGCATTGGTTTTGACTATATCTTTGAGTGCACAGGCAGACCTGAGGTCTGGGAGTCATCTATAAGCCTTCTTAGATGTGGTGGCACACTCATACTCTTTGGTGGATGCCCAAAAGGCACGAAGGTTTCATATGACACAGAAAGACTTCATTACGATGAGCTTACAATTAAAGGCGTGTTTCACTTTATGCCTGAGGATGTGAAAAAGGCATATGAGCTTATTTGCAAAGGAAAACTCGGATTAAAAAGACTCATATCCGGAAGGTATCCCCTTAAAGACATTAAAAAGGCATTTGATAGATTAAAAATGGGTGAGGGGATAAAGTATGCGATAATACCATGAGTTCAGGGTGATATGGGGTGTTGTATAAGGTATTGTAACCCAACCATCACCGCAATGCCTTTTTCGCCACTTCTCCATTCCTCGGTCTTTCTTTCATTCTCAAATAAGCCAACACCATAGGCTTGTAATCGTGGTGAAAGGTTAAAGGATAATTTTATGATGCCACGCCTGATTGGGTCGTCATGATAAGGATTGCCAATTCTCTGAGGCCAGTATTCTCCATAATTGACATTGCCCGACCAGTTTGTCTTTTTGTAGCTGAGATCTATATAGCCTCCAACTCCTGTGATAGGTGTTTTATTTCTGTAATATATATCCCTGTAATAGAGACTTCGGGGTATTCCATCCACACTGCTACAATCCCTGTGACAACCGTATTCGTCGTAAATAACTTCTCCTGATAAGATGAAATTGGAGTAACCAACCATGAAATCAATGCCAGCATGCCGTTTATATATCTTTTGCCTATCTGAACCAATTCCATCTTGTATTTTTCCCGAAATGCCTAATACCCACTTTTCTTTTTCCCCATTAATCCCTAATCGGGTTATAAAAGCCTTACTGGAGTTTGTGTCCTTATCCTCTCCACCATTAACTATCGCCATGTCCAGATTAAAAAATTTCAGTTTATAAAGTATGAAGACGCCTGTCTCTCGCGCAAGAATTGCTTCTGTGCGGATAAATGGGGCATCAAAGCATGAATTAGAAAAAAGTGGATAGTAAGTTTTTCCAAATGGTGTTTCTACTTTCCCTAATCTTAGGGTTAAAGTATCCTTTTTTATATGCAGGAGTAATTGAGAGATTTCAAATATGTTAGTCTCAAAGTTGGTGCGATATTTGTCGCGCTCCTTATCCCTAAGGATATTTTTACCATAAGGTAAATTAAGAAAGAACTCACCTCCTGCTTTTATCCTCCCCCAGTGAGTTTTCTCTTCCTTCCAGAGGCTGACAACAGCATCAGCACCAAAGGCCGCCTCAAGACCGCTCCATTGAATCCTTTGGTCATTAAGATAGTAACCACGAATCAATGCGCCGAGCTTGATATCGCCTGAATCTCTAACATGGGGTTCTGCTGTTAACCCCTCACCTGTTAATACAAAGATTAGTATTAGACTACTTAATGTTGAGATTCTGAGAATTCTATTCTTTCTTAATGGTATATGCCGTTTATATATCCAACAGATACAATTAAATAATAATATTTTACCCATGAGTGCAATTATATTGCCTAATACTGCATAAAATCAATATTTATTTATTGCATTGGTGCATTTACATATTTCTCTGTTTAAAGCTCTAATTTATAGGAGAAATAATGAATAAGAAAGAGTTTATAGGTAGGCGCATTCAGGAGTTGCGAAAGGCACAAGGGCTTTCTCAGGAAAAAGTTGCGGAGAGGGCAGATATAAGTCCTAATTATCTCAGCCGTATTGAATGTGGCAAAGAAAATCCGACTTTAGATATGCTTATAAAACTTGCCTCTGCCATTCAGGTTGAAATGTGGGAGATATTTGACTTTGGACATATTGCACATCATAAGGAACTCAGGAAGACAATTCAGAACCTTGCCAGAACTACTGATGAGCAGAAACTTCGTCTTGCACTAAAGGTCATAAGGGCTGTTGTCAGGTAGTCTATATATCTTTTTACCAACCATTCTCACAAATGTGATAAAATAAAAACTAATGAAGGAGGAGGTGTTTATGCCAAAAACCATAGAGGCAATATATGAGAGAGGTGTGTTTAAGCCACTCAAAAAGATACGACTTAATGAACATCAAAGAGTTGAGTTAAATGTCTTTACAGAAGCCGAAGTAGATAATATAACTAAAACAGCTCTGAGCATTATAGGAATAGGTAAAAGCTCATTTAAAGATACTGCCCAAAAACATGACGAATACCTCTATGGTAAAAAACGCCACCTTTTAAAGCGCACCCGATGACTGTATTTATTGATACGAGTGCATGGGTTGCGATTACAGACAGAAATGACCAGTATGCAAAAGAGGCAGGGCAATGGAAACTCCTTGAAAAATATAGCGACAAAGATTTCTCATTTACAGATTGCACAAGTTTTGCTCTGATGGAGCGATTAAAGATTAAAACCGCTTTTACTTTTGATGCTCACTTTACACAATACGGTTTTAATCAAATCCCTTGATTTTTGATATGGCAATAGGTTAAAGGCATTTGATAGATTAAAAATGGGTAAGGGGATAAAGTATGCGATAATACCATGAGATGGGTGAGCTAAATTTTGTTTGACTTGCTCCAATATTTTCGTTTAATCTAAGCTTTAAAGGAGGTGTATTAAATGCCGTCAACACTAAAAGATGCAATTAGCTCCATTAAGTCGTTATCTAAGCCCTCAAAGCCTGCTAAGAAAATTTCTGATGAGCTTATGGGAAAATACAAGGGGATAATTCCAGTCGGCAAGACCGCGGCTTATAAAGGAGACTGAAACTTCAACGAGCAAGCCTCTGTGGGAAGCTCCTTATAAAATCATTAAGCTCATAGAAAACAAATCTATTATTAGCACAAACATTACCAAAATATATGACTATTTCCAGTGTTTGAGTAAATATAGGAAAGTCACGCATATCAGATTCTTCAAGATTTCTCTTTCCACAGAGTATGTCTTCTACGTCGTCTCGATCTGTTTGCCCTAATGCTTTGTGAATATAAAAAGATAGCGCAAAAACCATTGTTCCTTTAACCCAAGGGTTCTCTTTATCAATAACAGATTTGCATTTGTGATATAAGATCGTACGTTCATTAAATGTGGTCAACATATGGCACCCTAAGTCTTGCATAAGGTTTAATGGTGTGTCTTTTCTCAGAACTGTCTTACAGTAACGGCTAATTACCATTGGGGCAACTTCATCGATAACCTTGTCTCTCCCTATTGGACCAAGAACTTCGAACGCTTGGCGATCCGATATGTGCAAAAGAAGATATGCTATTTCTGCGCCTGCATTAGCTTTTTGAACGTCTGTTGCGTCAATATCCTTAATAAATCTTATAGAGGGATGGTCTGGGAACATTATGGACTTTATAATAATTTCATGAAGGACAATAAAAGAGCAGTAGAGTAGAAGTGCGACAGGGCGACAGGCTGTTGGAGTTTTTTTTGATTTATTAGTAATCACCCTTTGTTCAACATTCACATGGGTTACATTTTAACCTATGGACATGGGTTACACTTTTCTTACTTTGGGACTGACCTTCCCTTTTCTTAAATCAAGAACTCCAATAGGGTGGAAGCCAAAGCGTATCTCATGGCAAGCCTCATCG
>JACQZC010000013.1 GCA_016207905.1 Nitrospirota bacterium
CCTTTTGTGTAAATTCCTTCTCATTATGGCATTTATAGCAGAGTTTTGGGGTATCGAGCAAGAGCATCTTTTTGGCATTCGATGAGTGTGGTGTATGACAGCTTGGACACATCCCTGCCTGAACAGGTGCATGGACAACCTTGGCTTTAACAAAAGTGTCTTTTGGATGACAGCTAAAACATACCTCATTTGAGGAGATTAATCTGGGCAATTCACTTGAATGAGGGCTATGACAGCCTGCGCACATGCCCTCTGCAACTGGTGAATGAACAACCTTGCCTGTTATAAGGGTCTCCTTTGGGTGACAGTTAAAGCATACCTCATCTGAAAGAAGAAGTTTTTGAGAGTCAGATGAATGAGGGTTATGACAGCCTGCGCACATGCCCTGTGCAACTGGTGAATGAACAATCTTGCCTGTTATAAGGGTCTCCTTTGGATGGCAGTTAAAGCATACCTCATCTGAAAGAAGAAGTTTTTGAGAGTCAGTCGAATGAGGGTTGTGACAGGCATCGCACATGCCGCCCTGAACAGGCGAATGGATAACTGGTTTTGTGAATGCAGTCTTATCGTGGCAGTTATAGCAAAGCTCTGGCATAGGTGCGATGAGGAGCTTTTGGTTATCAGAGATATGCGGCTCATGGCAGGATGAGCAATCTCCTGCTTTTACAGGAGGATGAGAGGTTTTTTTTATAAATTCAGCCTTGTTGTGACAGGCATAACATAGCTTAGCTCCCTCTGCCATAAGGCCCTTTCTGAACTTTGCTCCCTTTGTATGAGGCTCTGTGTGGCAGACCTTACAGCCCATGACAACCGCAGGATGAAGCACCTTACCTACGGCATCGAATTTATGGCACCTACTACAGTCTCCTATTTGCTCAGAAATGGCAGTAGTAGAAAAAAACTGTAATGCCGCCAATACCAGAACGCAAAGAAATAAGCTTCTCTTCACTTATACCCTCTTTGATTTACTTGAGCCTGAAATAATTTTATTTAGTCTTTACTGCTGGTTTTGGCTCTTGTATCGCCTTTCTTTCATCCATGCTGTCGAATATATTGACCATCTCAGCCTTAACCCCTGATTTCGAGCCATGGCACATACTGCAGAAGACCTGCATCTTTTCGCCCCTGCCCACATCAACCCTGAGGTATTTGTAATTGGAATTCGATGGATGCGGGTCATGACAGCCAACGCATTCTAATTTCCCACCCCTTAGGAGAATAGAGGGCACAGTAGCAACCTTTGAGTCAGGTGCAATGCCAAATGGATGGCTCATAGTTGCCGAGACAGGCATAATTCCAATTCCACCCTTGTCCATTGTCTCATGACAGCCAAGACACAATGCAGTAGTGCCGGTTGTAGGCTGTTTTGTCTTTGGATTGATAGCTTTCTTATTAGGCTCAACCGCAAAGATTACATCGCCCTTTGCAGTGTGAATCCCATGACAGCCTGTACAGCTAAGTCCGTCATGCGCACCTGCACCATAAGACACCATAGGTAAAGCTAAAAAACCTGCTAATAATACTATTGGAAGCCATGCAAACCTCATTGTAACCTCCCTTTGATTGAATTCGTAATATTTAGGTAGGGCATTATAATATATTCGGATGCCTAAATTCAACTTAAAATACCTTGTGTGTAATGTCAAGCCAATTTAGAAATGTCCTCTTTGGTTAATAAGCATATGCCCAACACCCCGATACCAATGCTTCGGCAAAAGGGTCTCATCTGCTTGATTTATGGGGTGGGGGGGTGCCTCATAACCCCTTGATTTTTAATGATTCCCATGTTGATTAAGTTGATATTTATCAACCTTGACCCCTTTTTCATATTCAACCTTTTCTATAACTATAGTTAGATAATAACACCACAAAAGTTATTTGTCAAGTAAAAAATGAACTATGGTTTTCTATGTTGTTCTCCTCTTTTTTTATCATTCCGCAATACCCTCCCCGTCATTCCCCGACTTGTTCGGGAAATCCAGTCTTTCTCTTTAATCACAGTAGCCGCAGGCTTTAGCCTGCGATACGACTGTCATTCTGATGCCGATGCTTCGGCAGAAGAATCTCAGAATATTGAGAATGAAGCCTTTTTCAGAACGATGCTTTGCAGGAGAATTTGTCTGGAGAGTTTAGAAAATTAAAATATTCTGCTAAATTTTGCTACATCTTTGCTACAATATAAAGTCTTTTTGAATTTTATTTTTAAGAAGGCAGATATTATCCCTTCCTTTCGTTAAAATATGAAGATCTCAAGTTTCATTATCTTAATCAGCTACCTCCTGCTGTCTCTTCATTAAAGCCTTCTGGTTTTAACTGCCTTGAGGTTGTTAAGTTCCGGGTCTTTATGTAGAAGTGTGCTGTCTGTCTTCTGTGCTGCAGCTACAATCCATGCATCAGCTACTGAAAGAGGACAGGTGGCTTTTATTATGGATGCCATAAGGAGCAGGTCTTCGTCTTCTCTTACCTCTTTTACAGGTAGGTTCCTCAACATGATATATGCCCTTCTGCCTGTGTCCTCGCCTGAAAGCCTCCATGTCCTGTAGAGGACTTCCATAAATGACATGAAGCACACATAGACCGATGCCTCCCCCTTTTTTACCCTGAACAGTATATCGGAGACCTCCTTAGCCTCTTTTTCTCCAAGGAAATATGCCATTATTGCGGATGTATCAAGCGTGTAGCGGTGAGTCACTTTCTTTGTGTCTCTCTTTTCAGTTCCTCTCGGCGTTCTCTTTGCCTGTCCTCAATGAACTTTTTGAAGTCCAATTTGCCCTTCAGAGCACCCTCAAATGCCTTTATCGGCTCTTTGGGCAATGGTATCACCCTTATTCCGTTCTCTTCAACTACCCATTCAAGTTTGGATTCTGCCTCAAGACGGAACTTTCTTCTTATGTTTGCGGGGACTGCTGTTTGTCCCCTCGATGTAACCGTTGTCCTCATATCGCCCTCCAAGCCTTAAGCTTATTTTACAAGGAATTTAATTAAATTACAAGTAATTATTGTTCTTAACAAGAATAAGAGATGTCTACTGCTACCTCTCTTTCCTTATAAGTTCGAGCATCTCCTCTCTTGTAGATGCCTTTGTCCTGAAGATGCCTCTGACTGCCGATGTCACAGTCCTTGAGCCGGGCTTTTTAATTCCACGCATGCTCATACAGAGATGCTCTGCATCTATTATGACCATACAGCCCTTTGGCTTTAGCTTTTCCATTATGAGGTTGGCAAGCTGAGTTGTAAGTCTTTCCTGAACCTGTGGCCTTTTTGCGAAATACTCAAGTGCCTTCACAAGGTCGCTAAGCCCTACTATCTCTCCTCGTGGTATGTATGCAATATGTGCCTTTCCTATGAAGGGTAAAAGATGATGCTCGCATACCGAATAAAACGGGATGTCCTTGATGAGTATCATCTCGTCGTGCGTCTCTCCCCTTATAGTCTTTAGAATCTCCTCTGAAGAAGGCATAAGACCTGCGAATATCTCTTCATACATCTGAAAGACCCGTTCAGGGGTTTTCTTGAGACCTACTCTATCCGGCTCCTCTCCTATGCCTTCGAGAATGAGCCTTACTCCTTTTTTAATCTTTTCTTTGTCCATATAGTCCTCTTCTCTGTGATTATTGAATCGACCTTTATGTCATAAAGCTCAGTCGGAATATTCCTAACTATCTGCTCCTCATATGCAAGTGCTGTCTTTAAGATGCCGTGCCTTCCTGAGAGCATTCTATCATAGTAACCCTTCCCATAGCCAAGCCTTCCTCCTGATGGGTCAAATGCAATCCCTGGCATTATCACAATGTCAGCAGAATCAGGACTCCTAAGGCTTTTCTTACTTACTATTGGCTCAGGGATTCCCATATAACCCATTTCAATCTCATCCATGCCTTTGACCTCATATATTTTAAGGGAATGGCTTTTTATGTCAACCTTAGGAAGCATTACCGACTTGCCCATTGAAATGGCTTTTCTTATCATATCCAATGTATCTACCTCGGACCTCACCGATGCATAAAACAATATGCTTTTTGCATCCTTGAACTCCTTAAGGGAGAAAAGCCTTTTCCCTATAGCCGAATCCTTGAGCCTTTTAGTGTGAGGAGGTATCCCATTCCTTTTTTTCAGGACATCTGCCCTTATCCTTTTTTTTGGGAGCATCTTATTGACTCCTGCATAATAATGTCCTCTTTTCGCTGTCATTCCTGCTTGTCAGGAATCCTTCCGAAGAAAGATGCCGAACAAGTCGGCATGACATACGAGGGACAAGCCATGATTTTAATCACTCTCGATCCTTTTTTTAATCTCTTTTATTTCGCTCAAAAGAAGCTCATTAAAGGGTGTAGTGCCTTCCATATCAGACTTGATAATTTCAGGGTTAAAGCTCACCCTGCCTGCCAATGTCATATCTCCGATATTTTGTTTTATGAATGACATATCGTTTTCGGATGTGATTTTATTTGCAATGACATAGAGCTTTTTGATGCCAAGCTCTTCTGCCATCTTTCTGATAGTAAGTGCAGTCTGGATGCTTCTTCCGCCTGGCTCTACAACGATAATGAATGCATCCACGGCAGATGCAGTGCCTCTTGTGAGATGCTCTATGCCTGCCTCCATGTCAACGATGACGACCTCGTCTCTTTCTGTAATAAGATGCTTTATAAGTCTTCTCAGGAGCACATTTTCCGGGCAGTAACAGCCTGATGCGGCTTCCTTAGACCTTCCTGTTATGAGAAGCATTATGCCATTAAATCTTTTTCCAAACTCCTCAGGTATGTCATCGACACGAGGGTTAAGCTTGAATATTCCACCTATAGCCCCGGGCCTTGCACCTGTCCTTTCCTCTATAAGGTCAGCCATATCTGCTATTGGCAAGATTTCTGATATCTCAGATGGGCTCAGTCCGAATGCAGATGCCAGATTTGCATCCGGGTCTGCATCGACTGCGAGCACCTTTTTGCCCTCTTTCGAGAATACATAACTCAATGAGGCGGCTATCGTGGTTTTACCGACACCACCTTTACCTGTTACTGCTATTTTCATAGATAAAGATGGTAACATTTCAGAGGAAAATCTGTCAAAAATCAGGCAGAAACCTTATTTTCGGGTTGACAGATAAGGCTTTTGGTGGTAATATTTGATTGTGCTTGCAATAAGGGTTATTGCAATAGTCCTTTTTGTAGTTTCGACTGCTTATGCAGACATCTATAGCTATGTAGATGAAAACGGTGTCATCTGCCTTACCGACACACCCACGCGTGAAGCAAAACTAATGCCCCTGCAAAACGATGAAACCCCAAAGCTAAGGAGCTATAACAGCGTCTCCTATCAGTCCATTATAAAAAGCGTGGCTGACAAATACAGCATCGACCCCTCTCTTATACATGCAGTCATAACTACGGAGTCCAATTATAATCAGGGGGCTGTCTCGAGAAAGGGCGCTATGGGACTTATGCAGTTAATGCCTTCTACTGCCTCCCTGATGGGTGTTAGCAACCCATTTCGTCCTGAAGAAAACATAGAGGGTGGAACAAAGTATCTCAGGTACCTTCTCGATAGATTTGGCGGGGACCTCAGGCTTGCCCTTGCCGCATACAATGCAGGACCAGAATATGTCCAGAAATATGGCACAATCCCGCCTATCAGCGAGACAAAGGAATATGTAAAAAAAGTCCTCCTACTTTACAATGGAAACGAAAAGCTGAATGTTCAGTCCCCTGCCACTAAAAAAATCAGAAAGCCAACACCCATCTACAAGGTCATATTGGATGATGGGACGGTAATCTACACAAATACCGATTTCTTAAGCAAAAGCCCAGAGCCCTTCAGGTTTTAATGCAGTTTGAAGGGGACTTTCTTCGGGAAGAGATTCTGAAGCTAAAAGACCATCTCAGTGCAATAATACTATCTCATAATTATCAAAGGGATGAGGTTCAGGATATTGCCGATTTCGTAGGGGACTCTCTTGAGCTTTCACGGACAGCCGCATCCATAGACTGCGATGTCATAGTGTTTTGCGGGGTAAACTTTATGGCAGAAAGCGCCTCTATACTTTCCCCTAAAAAAATCGTCTTACTGCCTGAGCCCGAAGCAGTCTGCCCCATGGCTGACATGATAAGGGTTGACTCTCCACGAAGGCTCTGGAAAACATTTCCGGGCTATGAGGTCCAGCCAGCACTTATATTTCCGATTGAGTTTACCCTGAGGGATATAAAGCAGAAATACCCGGGTGTGCCTGTTGTTACATATGTCAATACAACTGCAGAGGTAAAGGCAGAAAGCGATATCTGCTGTACCTCATCGAATGTAGTAAAGGTTGTGGAATCACTGCCTGACGAAAGGGTCATATGCATCCCTGACAGAAACCTCTCGATGTGGGCACAAATGAACACTAAAAAACAGGTCATCTCATGGGATGGCTTCTGCCATGTTCATGACAGGGTCACACTTTCCGATGCCCTAAAGGCTAAGGAAAACCACCCTGATGCCCTGCTCATGGCACACCCTGAATGCAAGTTAGAGGTACTCCGTGTAGCAGACCATGTCACAAGCACATCGGGAATGCTTAGGTTCGCAAAGGCATCGGAGCATAGAGAGTTCATTGTTGGAACGGAATTAGGGCTCATGCATAGACTCAGAAAAGAAAACCCGGAGAAGACTTTCTACCCTTTAAGAAAAGATATGATCTGTCCTAATATGAAAAAAACTACATTGAAAAGCATCCTTCGTGCCTTAAAGGAGATGAATTATGTTATAAAGGTTCCCGAACACATAAGGGTCCCTGCCGAAAAAGCACTTTTGATGATGCTTGAGATTAAATAGAGAAGCTTATAAGCTTTTAGTCAGCAGATTCAGACAGGCGAATGCGCACGCGATATCTATAGACGGTTATCAACGCTTGTTTTTCGATATCACTCTTATGTGTTGTCACCAACTTCAATAAAACTTTTCCTTGACTTTTTGCAGGGATGTCTACCAATCGGATAGCAGAAATTTCATCATCAGTCAGTAACAAGCTCGGGCTCTATTCTTTCATGTGCGACAAGTCGCTGGGCGTAAAGCAGGCAGGCAAGAATATCTTCTTTCTCCAGAAAAGGATAGCCTTCTAAAAGTTCCTCCATGTCTGAACCTCCTGCCATCATCCCGAGGATGTGCTCCACAGCTATCCGCATACCGCGGATAATTGGTTTACCCCCAAAGATTGAAGGATTGAAAGTAATCCTTTTCAAGAGTTCATCTTCTTTCATTGCAATTCAAACCTCCATCCTTATGTTAGTTGGATTATACCATAATGTTTGAGATAAAAGCGTTAATAGCAGGAGTTTTAAGACCCATAAGGAGAGATTGCTTCGGCAAAGCCTCGCAATGACAAAAACGGAATTTGCAGGAAAGACTTAACAATATCCCTCATTGTATTTCGTGCCCTATTTGGTTTGAGTTTTTATTTTTTCTGATACCTCCGATAGAACAAAACCGATTAGCCCTAAATAAACTAAACTGCCACCTAAAATGAGCTCCATCTTATCGCCTGAGTCAAAATGATGCCCAGGAAGGTTAGGTTCTATTAATCCATCATAAACACCAAAATATAATCCCGTTGCTATAATTACAAAACCCATCACTTTCAATGCATCGCTCATTTAGAATATCCTCCTTATTTTATTTCGATGCTTGCAGTATCGATAATACTGCGTCAATTTTATAACAAGCAGACGTTTATTTAAAAATCTGCATCTCCACAGGGTCTGGTGTATCAGTCGCCCTATCAACTTTATCAAGCACCTTCTGTACCATTTCATTTGTGACACCGGCTACAATTTCTTTCATCAGGGTATCCTCCTCCTGCAGTGTTTTCTTTGCGTTAGCTAAAGATTCGATATTTGGATCAAGTTTTACATTTGACTCGCTAAAACCCTCTGCATACCTAACACTGTCAGATTTCTTTGAGTTTATGGAGTGAACAACAACCTGCTCACCAGTTGAGACGGACAGAACCTTAATTGACCCTGCTAATGCGACGGAAATGCTTTCAGAAACCTCTGTAAAGGACACCTTTATATCCCTAAAACATAGATACTCACGCATCTGCCCTTTACTGTCAGGTTTTGTGCAGGTATATCC
>JACQZC010000014.1 GCA_016207905.1 Nitrospirota bacterium
AGTCCCGATTTCCTCAGAAAAGGAGGGTTTTATGAAAAAGGTTTTTTCGCTTATGTCATTTCGGGCTTGCCTCAGAATCTCAAATGTCTTATTCCTCAACTGCGATTGGGGGTCATGGGAGATGCACAAAGGGTGATTCTGCTCTTTTCCAAAGAGGGGTTTTAAAAGTCAATCAGCTAACCCCACTTTTATGACGCACACCCCCCTTTATATATGCTATTTTTGAGTGTGCCTTATTATCTTTCCCTCGACCATATAGACAACCATCTCTGCAATATTCGTTGCATGGTCTGCAATTCGCTCAAGGTATTTTGAGATATATGTTATCTTCACTGCCCTCGAAACAGCCCTCGGGTCCTGAATCATAAAAAACAGCAATTCATTGAATATCTGGACAGTGAGGCTATCGACCTCGTCATCCCTTCCAATAACATCATATGCAATTTGAGGGTCCTTTCTTACAAATGCATCGAGCACATCTATAAGCATGCCCCTCGAGATTTCAGCCATCCTCGGTATATCGATATATGGCTTGAGGATTGGCTCCTCGTTAAGCTCTATTGCCCTTTCGCATATATCCTCTGCAAGGTCTCCGATTCTTTCGAGGTCAGTTGTAATCTTCATTGCGGTTATGAGGAATCTCAGGTCTCCTGCCTTTGGCTGTCTGAGAGCTATAAGTCTTGTGCCTTCCTCGTCTATCTCCACATCGAGGGAGTTTATCTCAGGGTCTTTGCTTATCACCTCTTTTGCAAGCTCACTGTCCCGTTCAACAAGGCTTTTTATGGAATCCCTTATTGAGGCATCTACCAAAAGTCCCATCTTAAGAATCGTTTCCTTAAGACTGTTCAGTTCTTCGTCGAATATGCTCATTAGCCAAACCTCCCTGTTATATAGTCCTCTGTTAGTTTATTTGAAGGAGCCGTAAATATCTTATCGGTTTTTCCGAACTCTATAAGCTCTCCCAAGAGAAAAAACCCTGTCATATCTGAGACCCTTCCAGCCTGCTGCATATTATGAGTCACTATGATTATAGTATAATTCTTTTTCAAACCTTGCATTAGCTCCTCTATCTTTCCTGTTGACACAGGGTCAAGTGCAGAAGTAGGCTCATCCATTAATATGACCTTGGGCTCGACTGCCAGTGCCCTTGCTATGCAGAGCCTTTGCTGTTGCCCGCCTGAAAGAGATGCACCTGAGTCCCTGAGTTTGTCCTTAACCTCATCCCAGAGTACAGCGAGTCTCAGAAACCTCTCTACCTTCTCATCGAGGATAGACTTCTTAATTCGTCCTTCAAGGATAAGCCCTGCCACTACATTGTCATAAACAGTCATTGCAGGAAATGGATTCGGTTTCTGAAATACCATACCTATGAGCCTTCTTATGAGCACAGGGTCGACATCCGGGTCATAGATGTTTTTGCCTTCGAATATAACCTTTCCACTGCATCTTCCGCCTATGACCTCTTCATGAAGCCTGTTAAGGCACCTTACGAATGTCGACTTTCCACATCCTGATGGACCTATGATTGCAGTAATCTCATGCTCCATGACAGTCATAGTAATGTCCTTAAGTGCCTGATTTTTTCCAAACCATGCACTAAGGCTTTCTATGACGAACTCAGCGTCTTTTGCTGGCATAGCTCCTCGCTGTAACAGACGCTATAAGGACAATCCCTACAAGGACTAATGCAGATGCCCATGCCTTTTGATGCCAGTCCTCATAGGGTGAGACTGCATAGACATAAAGCTGAACCGGAAGGCTTGCCATAGGCTCATGGGGATAAAGATTCATGTATGAGTTTCCGAGCGCTGTAAAAAGAAGTGGTGCTGCCTCTCCGCCTGCCCTTGCAACAGCAAGTATAATACCTGTCAGTATCCCTGATTTTGCCGTGCTTAAGACTACCTTGACGATAGTCTTCCACTTAGGAATCCCCAATGCTAAGGATGCCTCTCTCAGGTCTCTTGGAACCATCTTCAGAAGCTCCTCAGTAGACTTTACGATAATAGGAAGCATAAGGATGCTCAATGCAAATGAGCCTGCCAGTGCAGAGAACTTTCTCATCGGTATTACGATGACTGTGTAAGCAAATATGCCTGCAACAATGGCTGGAAGCCCAGCAAGGGTCTCGGTAAGAAATCTCACTAAAGAGGCAAAGGCACCTCTTCCAAACTCAGAAAGATATACACCAATGAGAATCCCTATTGGTATTGAAAACAAAGACGCAAAACCTATGAGATAGAGGCTTCCTATCAGGGCATTTGACATTCCACCTCCAGAAACACCAACCGGGGTTGGAAGCCTGAGGAAGAAATCGAGGTTTATTCCCCTAACACCTTTGTAGAACACATAACCGAGTATCAGAAAAAGCAAAGAGATGCCGATTACTGCCGATACATAAGAGGATATAAACATCACATCCTGCGTGAGCTTTCTTTTCCTATATCTAAGATTGCTCATATCCTTACGCCTTCGAATCTTTTCATCCTCGTGAGTAAAAACCTTGCAATGGCATTAAGTAAAAAGGTAATAAAAAAAAGTATAAGCCCAAGCTCCACTAATGAGGATATATGAAGTGGCTCTACTGCCTCTACGAACTCATTTGCGATTACGCTTGAGATAGTATAGGCAGGGTCAAAAAGGGAAACAGAGAGCTTAGGTGTGTTGCCTATGACCATTGCTATTGCCATGGTCTCGCCCAATGCCCTTCCATAGCCTAAAAGCGTAGCGCCCACTATGCCCACCCTTCCGTAAGGAAGCATTACTTTCCATATGACCTCCCATCGGGTCATGCCCAGTGCCATGCCTGCCTCTTTCTGATGTCCTGGCACAGAAGAAAGCACCTCCCTCGAGATGGAAGATATGGTTGGGATTATCATAATCGAGATTATGACACTTCCTGTAAGCATGCCAACGCCTAAAGGATAACCCTTAAAAAAAGGAAGAAAACCTAAGTGCCTCCCTAAAAATGGCTCTATATGTAGTTGCATAATTGGCGCAAGCACGAATAAGCCCCATAAGCCGTAGATAACAGAAGGTATCGCAGAAAGAAGCTCTATTGCCAAAGACACAGGCTTTCTCACCCACAAAGGTGAAAGCTCGGATAAGAATACTGCAATCCCTATGCTTATTGGGAGGGCAATTAAAAGTGCAAGCGTTGCCGAGACAAATGTTCCCCATACAAATGGCAATGCCCCAAAGACCTTCCTAACTGGGTCCCATTCCGAGGAGCCCAGAAATCCTAAGCCGAACTCTTTAAAGGAAAGCCCTGATGAGTGTGTCAGCATTAAGAGAATGCCTGTGCTTAATAAAACAATTGCTAAGGCAAGTAAGGTAGTAAGCCACTTAAAAAGGTTATCTTCTATCTTTCTGCTCATAACCCTAATTTTAAAGTTTTCTTAGTGCCTCTAATACCTTTGTTTTTAGCTCCTGAGATAATGGCACATAATAAAGTTTAACTGCAAACTGGTTACCGTTTTTATATGCCCACTCAACGAACTTAACAATCTTATTGAGCTTTGCCTTATCCATAGCCTTTCTCAGAATTAGATATGTAAAGCCTGCTATGGGATATGAGTCTTTGCCTTTTGAGTATGTGAATTTAATGTAGAAACTTTCAGTTATAGTGGCACTGGCTGATGCTTTTTGAGTAGTCTCAATAGATGGCTCAACATAATTTCCATCCCTGTTTCTGATCTCTGCATAGGTCATTCCTGTCTGAGTGGCATATGCCAATTCAACATAGCCTATCGCACCCCTTGTGCCCCTTACAAGTCCTGCAACCCCTTCATTGCCTTTACCTCCTATTCCAGAGTGCCATTTAACAGATGTGCCTGAGCCAACAGTGTCCTTCCAGTCCTTACTTACATCAGAGAGAAACCATGTAAATATATTCGTTGTGCCTGAGCCATCGGCGCGATGAACTACGATTATTGGTATAGGTGGAAGCTTTATATTAGGGTTTTCTGCCTTTATCTTTTGGTCGTCCCATCTTGTGAGTTTCCCTAAGTAGATGTCTGCGATACTCTCAGGGCTTAGCCTTAAGCCTTTTTGAACACCCGGTACATTATAGACAATGGCTATAGCGCCACCAACCATTGGAAACTGTATGAGATTATGTTTTTTGAGCTCTTCTTCCTTAAGAGGTGCATCTGATGCACCAAAGTCAACTGTGCCCTCGATTACCTGCTTTATGCCTGCGCCACTTCCTATGGACTGATAGTTTATCTTTATGCCCGTTGTTTTTTCATATGTGTAAAACCACTGCGAATAAAGCGGATAAGGGAATGTTGCGCCTGCGCCATTCAGGGTCTCTCCTACAACCGTATGGCTTAAGCCGAGGACTAATCCGAGTGTGAGTAATAATCTATTTATTACCTGAATGCCGAACATTGGTTATTTTATTCCCTCTATCACCGATGCAGAAAGAAGCGAAAACATAATCTCGTGATGTCCTGTAAGGGCATATGAGGCACCCTTAAGCATCGTTGGTCTTCTAAGGACATTTTCTCTTGCCCTATACTGCTGGATGAAGTCCATATTAACCGTGGTAATGTCCTCTACTTTATTTCCAAGATTTCTTGCCATTGTAAGTGCCTTGAGAAATACCTCTGGAAGTATGACTGCCGAGCCTAAATTGATATATACACCTCCTTCAAGGTCACAAAGAACATTTGCCAAAATGAGGAAATCCCTCATGCTTCCCATACCAATTGCCGAGCCATCCGAAGATGGATGCATGTGGATTATGTCTGCGCCAATTGCAACATGAACCGTCATCGGAATACCCTCTTTGTATCCTGCCCTGAAGATGCTCAGGTCTTTATATTTAAGGTTTCCCTTATGAATAAACTCTCCGATGGATTCCCCTATACCCAAGCCCCTATCCACGCCCTGCTTTATTGCCTGATTCAGAAGTCTTCCTGTCTCCTCTGCCATTCCGAATATGCCTTTATGAAGCCCCTCTGCCACATCCTCTGATGTCCTTCCAATGAATGAAAGCTCGAAGTCATGTATGATGCAGGCTCCGTTTGCTGCAACCCCGGTTATAATGCCCCTTTTTATAAGGTCTATGATTATCGGAGAAAGCCCTACCTTTATTGGATGTGCTCCCATTCCCAAGATAACATGCCTTTTATTTTTCCTTGCCTTAATAATTGCCGCTACAACTGCCTTCAGGTCTTTTACTGCAAGTATATCAGGCAAAGAAGAGATGAATCCCTCGAATGTTCCGCCTTTTTTATGTGGGCATGAAATGGAGTTAGCCTCTATCTTAGACATCCTGTCTTTGATGGGATATGTCTTTATTTTTCTTATATCGATTGGCTTATATTTTTTCATAAGAATAATTTTAACATAAAGGCATGAAAGGTGCATCTTTTCCGATAAAAGAGGTTTGGTGACTTAAGCAAACATAATCGCAGTAATGAAGAAGAGTAATAGGAGGCTCAATATATTTTTATTGACAAATTGCCCTCTTAACTGGTATAAAATCATACTTCTAATCCCGATAATTCGGGACAATTTTAAGGGGGTGGTTCTATGAAAATGGGCGTTTTTGTCAGCGATTACAAGATGGCAGGGGATACGCTTCAAAGGCTCAAAGCCGATGGCATTGTCCTCGTATTAAACGGTGTTTATCATGCCTTTATAAAAGAAGGCGGAAAACCCTCACCTGTCTTAGATAGGGCATCGAATATTTATGCCTTATCAGAGGACATCGAGACAAGGGGACTTTCGGCTGGAAGCATAGACAGCCGTGTCAAGGTGGTCAATTACAACGGACTGGTTGACCTTATATTCAGTGATTATGAAAAATTAGCATGGCTATAGGGAGGTAATAAATGGGAACTTTGACGATAGGATGTTTCCCCGGGCTCGTTGGCTCGGCAGTCTATGATTTCGCACTTAAGCTTTCCGATGCCGCAGCAGGCAAGGGCCACAAGGTAAACCTATGGTTTTCAGGTAATGCCACTGGCTCGGCAAAGGCAAACCAGAAGCATCTGAAGGACTACTCAACAGGCGAAAAGTATGTAAAGGCACTCCTTGAAAAAGGCGTCGAAATCTGCACATGCGAGGCATGCACACTGGCAAGAGGTGTTCAGAAGACAGATGCAATAGCAGGCATACAGTGGAATGCCATGCACTGGTATCTGGCAAAGATACACGCCTCAGACAGAGTCCTTCATATAGGAGGTGAGTAAGATGGCTGATGTAAAGCTTGCAATAGTAGTTCAAAAACCTCAGTATAAAGGCGAGACCTCAAGGCTTGGCATAACACATGCCATCTCCTATCAGACCGTTGAGATACTCCTCGAAGACGGAGATACGGTTACCCCAAAGCTCTGCTTTATAGGAGAAGGGGTTTTGGGGCTTGAGAAGGGGCAGAAGGCAATGGAGGCATACGGGGTAACAAGCTCGGAGACTCATCTGAAAAACGCACTTTTAGTTGACCTCGATGTATTTATATGTAAAGATGACCTCGACAGATTCGGCATCTCCACTGACAGACTTCCTGATGCAGAAGACATGGGAGCTGACAAGAAGCTCCAGTTTGTGCCTTATTCGGAGATTCAGAAGATAATCGATGAAGCAAGGCATGTGCTTTTCTTTTAAATATAAAAAGGAGGTTAAAAGTAATGGGTGAATTAAGCAGTTCGACTCCGAATGAGACCCTCGATGTCTTAGGCAGGGTATGCCCTTATCCGCTTGTGCTTGCAAAGAAGGCTGTCGAGAAGCTCTCATCGGGCCAGATTTTGAAGATTCTCTGCGATGCACCAGCATCGGCTGAGGACACAATTCCGAGGTGGTGTGAAAAAAATGGACATAAGTTTGAGGCTGTAAAGTTAGAGGACAAAGGCTACTGGGAGCTTTTTATACAGAAAACCTGATTAGTTCCGAAAAAAGGGGCAATAACTTGCCCCTTTTTGAACTCCTAAAAAGGCTAAGTTACATCTCCTGCAATGTCACTGCTCCTGATGAGCATACAGATGTGCAGGTCTCACAGCCCTCGCAAAGGTCAGCCTGTACAACCACTGCCTTTCCATTCTGCATCTGAAATACACTTACAGGGCAGTTATTGACACACTCCTCACAGCCCTCGCATTTCTCTGCATCGATTGATACAAGATACATTATGCTTTATCCTCCTTTAGGTTTTTATCTATTTTACATTATTTAATATTCTTTATGCGACCTCTTCTTTGACCGAGACCGCCACTTTATAAAGAACAGTAAGCACCAGAAAGCCGACTGCCCAGACAGCGAGTGTGATTATTACCTCGGGCCATGTAGGCCAATACTCGGTGACCTTTTCAAATGGATTCGGGACGAACCCGCCCACAATCAAGCCAAAACCCTTGTCTATCCATAAGGAAAGGAACACTAACGCAGAGGCAAATGCAAGTGCACCCTCTTTTGCCCTTACAGAGGGGATTACGAGCATGATGACCGATACCACTGCAAACAGTCCTGATGCCCACATTAGTGGAACGAGTTTGCCATGCCCTTCGATACCTGCAAACAGATACTGAAATGGATGCATGTGCCCGGGTATATTGCTATAGAAAGCAGTAAAGACCTCAAGTCCAAGCAGAAACACATTGGTAATCATGAAATAAGTGACAATCTTTCCTAAACTCTGTATAGCCTCCCTGCCTGCATCGAACTTTGTGGTCTTTCTCAAGATAAGGCAGAGTATTATTAAGAGTGCAGGGCCTGCTGAGAAAGCCGATGCCAAAAATCTTGCCGCCATAACAGCGCTTAGCCAGAAGTGCCTTCCAGGAAGTCCTGAGTAGAGAAATGCAGTAACAGTGTGTATGCTCGGTGCCCAGATAATGGAAAGGATTATCACAGGCTTAACCCACTTTTGAGGAGCCACTCCCTTACTCTCGGCACCTAAGATTGTCCAGCCCACTACGATGTTCAAAAGGAGATACCCACTAAGGACAACTGCATCCCAGAACATCACGGAATTTGGGGTCGGATGTAGAATGACATTCATGACCCTCATTGGCTGACCCATGTCCACAAAGATAAACAGCATGCACATCACAACAGATGCCACGGCAAGGAACTCTCCGAGTATGGTTATCTTTCCAAACACCTTGTGGTTATGGAGATAATAAGGCAGAACGAGCATAACCGCAGATGCCGCAACTCCAACAAGAAAGGTAAACTGCCCTATATAGAGTCCCCATGACACATCCCTGCTCATGCCTGTTATTCCAAGACCTACCTTGAACTGCCTGAGATAAACCAGAAACCCCACACCGATAATCGCAAGAAGAAAGAGTATCCATCTCCAGTACCTACCACTTCCAGTTAGTGCTCGCTCAAGCATTCTCCTCACCTCCTATCAAATAATAAACGCTGGGCTGTGTGCCAAGCTCGGGTTTTCGCCTGATACTGTAGTGCGTAGAGAGAATCTTTCTGACCTCTGAGTTTGGGTCGGAAAGGTCTCCAAAGACCAATGCCTTTGTATCCTTAACTGCCTCCACACAGGCAGGCATCTCTCCTTTTGCAAGCCTCTCGTAGCAGAAAGTGCATTTCTCAACAACGCCCTTTGTCCTTGTAGGAAACTCCTTGTTCTCATCTTGCTCTTTTATAAAGGGTCTTGGGTCGCGCCAGTTAAAGCTTCTTGCACCAAAAGGACAGGCAGCCATACAGAACCTGCACCCAATACAGCGATGCATATCCTGCATAACTATTCCATCCGATTCCCTCTTGAATGTAGCCTTTGTCGGGCAGACCCTCACGCAAGGAGGGTTCTCGCAGTGGTTGCAAAGAAGTAGGAATGGCTTGTGCTTTATACCCTCAGGCATGTACTCCTGCTCCATGCCAGGGAATGCATGCTCATATGTCTCCTTCCAGAGCCACTTGACCTCTTCCTTTGGATTTCCTATATTAGGGACATTGTGTGCACGGTGGCATGCACTTATAGCCTTGTCATAGTGTTCTTCTGAGGTAAGCTTTTTTACATCGATGACCATTGCCCAGTGCTTTGCATTAAGTGCCTCTGGAGATTGAAGCATCTCTGATGCCCAGCTATCCTTCAACTTACTTAGACCCAGAGTGCCACCAAAGCCCAAAACAGTGGAGATTCCAGCTATCTTTATAAATTGTCTTCTATCCATGCTCATAACTCCTTCTCCTTTGGCTGTATATGGCAGTCCCAGCAGTAAGGCTTCACCACCATGTAATTGTGACATTCGTCACAGAACTTCTTCTTGTTAGAATGGCAGTTCATGCATGTGTTCTGAAGGCTCATTGTATGCCGTTTTCCAGTATTACTGCTTACATAAACCCTATTACCCTCACGGACAACCGAATCCCTCCAGTTATTCAGCAGCTGCATATGCCCGCCCCTCATAAATTCCTTTGTCTCTACGCATTTCCTTTCTGCCTCAGGCATCTGCTGGATAACAGGGGTGTCTAATTTCAGGTCTGGCTTGGCAACTGCCTTTCCTGCATTATAGTAAAATGGAAATGTCACAATCCCCACAAAGATAAGAAGTCCGACAATTATCTTACCGCTGTCATACATTACTCTTTGCCCTCCTTTCCCGGAAGGGGTTCCAATCGCAAATCAATAGTCCTTTCCTTTTCCCCTTTCATGATTAGGGCATTGCCAACAAGCTCGTGAAGCCCTGCGACAGACACATCAGGTGTATAATACTCCACCAAAGCCTTAAGCGTAGCCCTGTCTATTGCGCAGATATTTCCAAGCATGTTCACACCGTATTTGTCACGAACATACTTAACTGCATTTGCCCTCGGAAGCCCTCCCCTCATCCTTAGTTCCATATTCTCGGATGCATTAAGCCCTGTGCCACTTCCACAGCAGAATGTCTTCTCCCTGATTGTGTTTTCAGGCATCTCATAGAAGTTATTGCATACGCCCTTAAGCACATATCTTGGCTCCTCAAGGAAGCCCATGCCTCTCGATGTATTACAGGAGTCATGCCATGTCACCTTCAGGTGGTCATTCCTTGTTGGGTCCAATTTAAGCTTTCCGTTCTTTATAAGGTCTGCCGTAAATTCTACTATGTGAATGAATTTTGAGGATTTTGCATGTTCAAACCTTGTTCCTGTTATTGGAGAAACAGGAACTTCTAAGAAATCAGCAGGTCCATGCCATGTGTCGAGGTACTGATGCCAGAGTCTCCACATATGACCGCATTCTCCGCCGATTATCCATTTAACGCCAAGCCTCTTTGCCTCGGCATATACCTTGTAATGTAGCCTCTTTGCCATCTCATTTGAGGTGAAAAACCCGAAGTTTCCGCCCTCTGACGCATATGTGCTCCATGTGTAATCGAGCCCTAACTCATGAAATAGCATGAGATAGCCCATTGCAGTGTATGTGCCTGGGTCAGCAAAAAGGTCTCCTGATGGAGCGATGAAGAGTATCTCTGCCCCCTTTCTGTTAAAGGTCGGCTCTATCTTTATGCCTGTTATGGTCTCTATGTCGTCAAGGAAGAACTCTATCGAGGACTTGATTGTATGGGGCTCAAGGCCTAAGTGATTGCCCTTGAGATAGCAGTTTGCCACAGGACCTGAAATCCAGTCTGTGTTTAGACCTAAGAGATTTATAAGTTCCCTTGCCATAAGGGTGATCTCTGCTGTGTCAATGCCATAAGGGCAAAAAACAGAGCACCTTCTGCATTCAGTGCACTGATAGAAGTAATACCACCACTCCTTGAGCACATCTAATGTTAGGTCCCTTGCGCCTGCAAGCCTTCCTAATGCCTTGCCTGAATTAGTGAAATACCTTTTATAAATCGACCTCATCAGCTCTGTCCTTAAGACAGGCATGTTCTTTGGGTCTCCAGAGCCTATAAAGAAGTGGCATTTATCAGCACACGCACCGCACCTTACGCATATATCCATAAAGAGCCTGAAAGAGCGGTATTTGCCGAGCTTATCTTTAAGCCCTTCGATGAGAATCTCCTGCCAGTTCTCAGGCAGTTTCCAGTCCTCCTCCTTTGGGGACCAGTCCCTCGCATTGGGGAAGTTAACAGCATCTAAGTTTTTCTTTTTTGCACCCCAGCAATACATGCCGGGCTTAAACTCAGCAGGGGTGTCCATCCACCACTTCATTGGAGGCTTGTAATCTATGCTTACCACTAACTCATTTGGTTTTATAATCTTGCTCGTTGCCATATTTACTCCTTTTCCACTGGTATTCCGACTGATTTCATTTTATCCCTAAAGTCATTCTCGTATTCCTCGTATGTATGAACCTTGACAGGGTAATCCCATGGGTTTATGTGCCTTTTTTCCCTGCTATTGCCAGTAAGGTTTCTCGTTGGGCTCATGAAGACTCCACCCATGTGCATGAGCTTACTGAAAGGGAAATAGGCAATCAAGGTGCTAACCAGAAAAAGGTGGATATAAAATATAACTCCAATGCCCTCTGGAACCTTTGGTGCAAAACTCACAAGACTCATTGCCAGCTCTTTGACTGCTACGATATGGGTCTTATAGAAATACCTCATCAGCACACCCGATGCCGCTATGCCGAATATCAAAAACAAAGGGAAGTAATCAGCAGGCAGTGAGATGTATCTGACCTGAGGTAGATAAACCCTCCTTATGAATAGGTATGTCACAGCGGCTAATATAGCCACATCCGTTATATAAAGCAAAGGCACACCTACCTGAAGGAAACTATCGAGCCCCTCAACAAGACCAATGAAAGCAGGCACCTTTCCTATAAAGAACCTGTAGTGCCTGATGAGGACGAAAAGGAATGACCAGTGAAACGCAAGCCCTGCCAGCCAGAGATACTTTTCTGAGCCATAAACGATTTTCCCTGACTTCATCTCTGTCTTCAGATTTCTAAACAGCGAACGGAAAAGGAGCACCTCAAGTGCCATCCTTACGATAACCCCAAATGTGCTCGAGGGGTTCTCTATCTTACTGTCTTTAATCCACGGAAGGGATTTTTGCTGTCCGCATGTCGTTGGTATGCGGAAAGGCACAGGACTCTTGCCCCATTTAACGACTCTCGAAATGAACCCTATGGTAAACACCGAAATAGCCACATAGGGGATGACAACCGCGAATAAGAAGTTTAGCTTCCCTACCTCTACTCCTATGAAGGCAAGCAAAACTAATACTAATACCGCAATAAATGGAATCACGGCTCTCATTTTGTTACCTCTTTTCTTTCTTGATTGTTATCATCAAGGCCAGGCTCGTCTTCCTGTGCCTCACATATCAGTTTTGCCCTTTGTAAAAGTCTAAAGGTGTTTCTTTTAACCTCGTTTGCCTTGATTTCGTAAAGCCTCTCACGGCATCCCATATATATGTCAAAGGACAAAAGGACAAGATTGTCTATTTTGGAATCAAGCAATGATAGTTCCTCGGAAGAGACCGCAAATGCACCGTTTGCAGCCTTCAGCTCGTCCCTGATTATTCTCTTCAGGAGGACAACAAAGGACACTGCAGAAGATGGAGCGAAATCCTGAATAGCCCTGATTCTAATGATATTGTCAAGGAAAGGAGATGCACCGTCAAAATCTCCAGCCTCCTTAATAATCTCATCGAAGATGCCGGCTATGCCTTCGTAGATTGTGTAGCCTACTGGATTATGAAACCTGTCTTTTTGATTCTTGAGAAAGCTTGCAGTGTCAGCAGGATATGTGTCTAAAATCGCATCGAACCATCTGCCTAAAATCTCAGACCTTTTCTCCAATAGACGATTCTTTAGCAGGGTATCCAAAATCAGGCTACTCCTTTTAATTGCATACTAAGTCTGCCTCACTTTCTAAAAACCTTCCACGAACATAAAACAAAGGTATTCAGGACGGCTTAATTCAGCCGCCCTTTCACACCTGCGCCCTTGAAAGCTAAACCCTATACACAGCCAGTTGGCTTTGGAAGCCCGGCAAATCTGCATGCCTGTTTTGCAGGACCTGCAGGATAAAGCTCATACAGATACTTTGTGTTTCCTTTCTCTGGTCCCATCACCTTTCCTATCTCCTTAACGAGTATCTTGATCATAGGAGCTATCTGATACTTCTGGTAATACTCTCTGAGGAAATTGATTATTTCCCAGTGAGCATCTGTCAGTGTGATGCCGTCCTGCCCTGCCAGATGCGCTGCCAGCTCAGGAGACCAATCACCAAGGTTTACGATATAACCATCGTCGTCAACCTCAATCTGTTTTCCCTGAAATTCCATCTGACCCATTTTTCCTACCTCCTTTTAAATTTGGTATGCTTTTGATATATTGATATATAGAAAGCTCCTCTATTGTAATTTCTTGCTTCCTCCCCACCTCCCTGAGTATAAAAAACACCCATAAACCCAATTAGCCTACTCAGGGTTCGGTTATAAAAAGTAATACAGAGACATGCAAAGGGTCAAATAAAAAAAATTTATAGACTTATATAGATATGCTTATATTTTGAATTTGCTTTTTTTTATATAATTTTTTTAAAATCTAAGATAGTGGAATTTTTATGGAAAACTCTGTATTAAATCTCATATTTCAGGCAGGGACTGTTGTAAAGGCGGTCCTCTTAATACTTCTTTTTTTCTCGGTTATGTCGTGGGCAATAATCTTTTTCAAGCATCGCTATCTAAAGCAGGCAGGCAAACAAAATGCTGTTTTTTTAAGGGCATATAGCTCTGGAGGCGAGATAAAAGAACTTTTTATAGAGGCAAAGAAATACAAGCTGAGCCCAATCTGTAATGTATTCCGTGAGGTCTACTCAGAGAGGCTTCATCCTGATAGGCAGGAGATAAGAAGGGCACTAAGAAGGTATGAGACATTGGAGGCTGAAAAACTCGAAAGGTATCTTAATTTCCTTGCCACAACAGGCTCCACAACGCCATTCATAGGGCTTTTTGGCACAGTATGGGGCATAATGAACTCATTTAGAAACATAGGTGAAGCAGGCAGTGCCACATTAGCAGTTGTTGCCCCTGGCATAGCAGAGGCACTTATTGCAACTGCAATGGGGCTTCTTGCGGCAATCCCTGCTGTCATTGCGTATAACTATTATCTAAGCAGAACAAGAAGCATAATAATCCAGATGGAGGACTTCTCAGAAGAGCTCATCGAGATTTTTCCCTTAAAGACACATGCGAATTGAAAGGCATAGAAAAGCACTATCAGAGATAAATGTCACGCCCCTCGTAGATGTTATGTTAGTGCTCCTCGTCATATTCATGGTCACAGCACCCCTCTTACAGCAGGGCATAGATGTGAACCTGCCTAAGGCAAAGGGAAAGGAGCTTTCAGTAAAAGAAAGGATAAACCTCACGATTAAAAAAGACGGTAGAATCTACATGAACGAAAACCCAATCTCTTTAAAAGAGATGAGGATTAAACTGAATTCGATAAGCAAGCTGAACCCAAATGTATATTTCAGGGCAGACAGAAATATTCCTTATGGCACGATTGTAGAGGTTATATCAGAGGTCAGGGAGGCAGGGATAGAAAGATTAGGAATGATTACCGAGCCTTCGGCAAGCATAAAGTAATGCTTTCCTCTGACTTAAAAACCGCAGGTCTTATCTCTTTCATCCTACACATTGGATTACTTTCATTGTTTCCGCTTGTCCTAAGACAGAGGTCATTCGATATATCACCTTCTTATACGGTAAGCCTTATCTCTCCTGATGAAATCCAAATGCCTGAGAAAAAGGCAATCCATATGATAGATGAAACTTCCAAAGAGACATCGGTAAAGGCAGAAGAAAAAACCAAAATCTCAAATACAACAGGCTCTGATAGGGAATCAGAGTATATAGATGACAGGATTGCTATCTTGAGAGGTATAAAAAAGGCACGGCAGAAGACTAAGGAAAAGGCAGAAATATCCATTGGCAAACAAACATCTTCTCAAAAAGGCTTTTTTGGACAAGATGAGTTCCCTTTAAGACTTAAATCCGCCATAGAGGCAGTGTGGGTTTTCCCAGGAGAAGGAAAGGGTCTTGAGGCAGTTATATCCATCAGGGTAATGAAAAATGGTATTATCGAGATAGTAAAGACCGAGAAGTCTTCTGGAAACCAGATATTTGACAACTCAGTTTTAAAGGCTATTAAAAAAGTAAGCCCTTTTGAGCCACCTCCTTATGAGATGGAAATAAATGTGAGGACAAAACCATAACTATGAAAAGGTGCATAGCCTTGGTCCTGATATTATTTTTTTTGGCAACCCCTACTATATCCAATGCAGAGGTCAGTATAGTTATCAGCTCTCATGAAAGGCAGATGCCCATTGCCATATCAGACTTTTCGGGCACTCATGGGAAAGAGCTATCCGATGTAATAGCAGATGACCTTAGATACACAGGGCTTTTCCTCGTCTTAGAAAAGGATGCATTCATAGAGAAACCCGAGCAGGCATTCAGAAGGGAAAACTGGAGCGTTATTCAGGCAGATGTAGTGCTTAAGGGAAATGTAGAGGTAGGGGAAAACATCTCTGTCAATATATCGCTCTATGATGTATCGGATGGGACAGAGATATTAATAAAAAAATACGAAGCAGGCAGTGCCCTTCTAAGACAGATAGGACATAGCATTGCAAACGACATCTATATGAAGATTACAGGCAATGCAGGTGTCTTCAGGACAAAGATAGCCTTCATCGTCAGAGGGGATAGCGGAAAAGAGCTTTATCTTATGGACTGGGACGGCCAGAGGATAAAGAGATTAGGCTTCATAGCACCTGTCATTGTTTCCCCAAGATGGTCGAGGGATGGCTTGGGTCTTCTTTATTCGGCACAAAGGGACGGAAGATGGGGAATCTATATCTTGACACTCTCTGAGGCAAAAGAGAGGCTTATCCATTCCTCAAAAGCTATGCTCATGGCAGGAGACATCACAGGCAATGAGATTATTTTTTCCTCCTCGCAAAAAGGCACGCCTGACATCTACTTATATGAAATCACAAGAAATGAGACGAGAAACCTTACATCCATGAGAGGCATCGAGGTCTCCCCTTCGTTTTCCCCTGATGCTGAAACCATAGCATTCGTCTCTGACATGGGAGGCTCTCCTCAGGTTTACACAATGGACAAGAATGGTTATAATATAAATCGTGTTACCTTTGAGGGCTCATATAATACCTCGCCTTCATGGTCGCCATCAGGCGACAAGATTGCATTTGTGGGAGAATATAAAGGGAAAAACCAGATATTCTTGGTCAGCCCCAATGGCTTTGACCAAAAGAGGCTTACTGAGCATGGAAATAACGAGGACCCAAGTTTTTCTCCTGATGGAAGGTTCATTACATTTACATCGGACAGGGATGGAGAGAAGACAATATATATAATGAGGGCTGATGGCGAAGAACAAAAAAGGATAACACCAAAAGGATTAAAGGCATCGGGACCAAGATGGTCGCCGAATTAAAGTAAAAAGGAGGTTTTCACTATGAAAAAGCTTACAACCTTGATGATGACTCTTCTCGTTGCTTGCGGGCTTGTTATGGTGGGGTGTGCAAAAAGAATTGTAACACAGACAGTTTCGGAAACAACTGAAAGCCAAACAACAAAACAAGATTTAGCTACTGAAAAGGACCAAAAAACCGAAGAGATAAAAACCGAAAAAACGGAAACGGAAAAGATAACCGAGATGGAAATTGTCGAGGACGCAAAGATAGCTTCCGTAGATGCAAGCACACAAAAAACAGATGTGCTAATGCCCTCAAAAGGCAAGCCCATAGAGAAAGTTAAATCCCTTTGCTCGACTAATATAAGTGACTCTACATCGCACATCGGATTTGACTTCGATAGCTATGCTATAAAAGACGATGCAAAACCATTTCTCAAGGAGGTCTCTTCGTATCTAACCCGAAACGACCTAAAAATCTACATAGAGGGACATTGCGACGATAGGGGCACTGACGAATACAACCTTGCATTGGGAGATAGAAGGGCATCTACCGCAAGGGACTGGCTCCTCTCATCGGGTGTAGCAGGCAACAGGATAGAGGTCATAAGCTGTGGCGAGGAAAGCCCCATGTGCACAGAGGAAACAGATGAGTGCTGGTCAAAAAACAGAAGGGCACATTTTGTTACCCTGAATGAAACAAATGACAAGACAAACTAAAGGGTCAGAAACGACCCCCTTAACCTTATTGAAAGTGTTTTTGCTCTCTATAGGGCTTTTTGCCCTTCATGCCTGTAGCACCTTCGAGGAAATGAAGACTGACATCAACACCCTTAAAAGCGACTCCTATGAGACAAAAAAGGAGCTCTCGGAGTTAAATAAGGCTTTTTCTCAAATAAGCAAAGACATCGAGAATCTCCTACCAGAGATTGAAAAAATATCTAAGGAGGATTCCTTATCTGCGATAAAGGAAAGCCAGTCATCGCTTTTCGCTCAGGTCAGTGACCTCTTAAAGGAGATTCAGGCTCTAAGGGGAAAACACGACGAGGACAAACACTCAGCTGAAAACTCTTTGAAAGAGGCGATGAAGGAAGTGGCATTGCTCAAGGCAAAACTCGATGAGATAGATAAGGCACTAAGCACATATAAAGAGCGTCTGACAGTAGTTGAGGAAAAACAAAAGAAAGCCGAAAAGCCAATAGCAGATCCCCTGCCTGACGAGGAAAAGCTCTATAAAGAGGCACTGGACATCTTCAATGAAAAGAAATATAACGAGGCAAGAGAAAAGTTCTCCTCGTTTCTTAAGAGCTTTCCAGCTCACAGGCTTTCTGGCAATGCCCAGTTCTGGATAGGAGAGACATACTATGGTCAGAAGGACTTTGAAAATGCCATACTTTCCTACGAGGAGGTGATGAAAAAATTTAAGGACAGTCCAAAGGTCCCCTCTGCAATGCTCAAGCAGGCAATAGCATTCATCGAAACAGGCGACATACGGGCAGGTGCAGGCAGACTAAAAGACCTAATCGAAAAATACCCTGATTCAGAAGAGGCAAAAACCGCCCAAAAGAAACTCAAGGGATTAAAAACCCCATAGCCCTCCAGATTATATGAAATTATATGAAAAAACTTACCCACATAAATAGCAAAGGGCTTGCAAAGATGGTGGATGTAAGCAGTAAGCCAGTGACGCTGAGGTATGCCTCGGCAAGAGGCAGTGTCAGGATGAAAAACGAGACTCTGAGGCTTATAGCGGATGGGGCAATTGCAAAGGGTGATGTAATCGGCACTGCGCGAATCGCAGGCATCATGGCAGTAAAAAAGACCCCTGAGATTATTCCCTTATGCCATCCTCTGAACATCACGGCAGTTGATGTAGAGATTAAGATAGATAAGAAAAACTCAAGGCTTCTAATCGAATCGAAGGTAAAGACCTCTGCTCAGACAGGCGTTGAGATGGAGGCACTGACTGCTGTGTCTGCCTCTGCACTGACTATTTATGACATGTGTAAGGCAGTGGATAAAGAGATGGTTATCTCGGAAATCGTCCTTATTGAGAAAAGAGGCGGAAAATCAGACTTCGAACTAAGTTAACCTTTTATCTGAGAAAGTGCCTTTTTAGCCCTCTGATTGTCAGGGTCTAAGGCAAGGGCTTTATGGAACTGTTTTTTTGCCTCATCCATGCGTTTTGCCTTAAGATAAAGAAGCCCTAAATTTGCATAATACTCGCTGCTTGTCGGCTCAAGCCTTATTGCCTCGAGCATTGCACCTTCAGCCTCTTGGAGTCCCTGTGGAATTTTGCTCATGCTAAGGGACAGATAGTTCCAGTACTCAGGATTGTCCGGACTAATCTCCACTGCCTCCTTGAGAATCTTTACTGCAGAGACAAAATCACCTGACTTTATCAGACCTATTGCCTGCTTAAAATTCTTCTCTGCCTTTTCACCGCCCATGTCAGAAGGTGCTTCGAGCCTGCCCAGAGAAGACAGATACCGTTTTCTTCCTTCTTCGTCTTTCAGCGTGTTATAGGCATCGGTCAGGAAATCGAATATCTGTGACAGTTTGTCCTTAATAGTGGTGTCTGCGGAGTCATAAAACCTATCAGGATGAAACTCCTTTGCCAGAGCATAGTAGTTTTTTCTCACAGCCTCGGAGTCCGCTGACTCAGGGACATTAATCAGCTCAAAAAAGCTCATCGAACCGAGCCTCTCATAGATGTTATTGACCTTTGTCATGAATGCCTCTTCTTCCTCTGATACAGGTGCCAGTATTTCTTCCACGGAAACAGCTACCTTCTCTTGAACCGCCGCCACAGTCTCCGTGATTATTCCTATTGACCAAAGGAGATAAAGAATCTTCAGTGCCTCGAAGGAATTAAGCCATGAATCCTCTATTGTCTTTTTTATACTTCTTTTGCCATCTATGAGGGAAAGGATTTTTCTATCCTGTGCCGTAAGCTCCACCTCTTGGAATAGGCTCAAGGGGTCATCGCTTAACTTCATGACTGCATCCGTATCAGGCATTTCCCTTCTGATTCTTGTCCAGTTCTCTATCCTCTTTACGCCTTCATATATCAGGTTGCCCATGCTCATCTTCAGGGTTATCATCTCATCAGGGGTGGTCTCGGACTCTACGAACTCATACTCGCTGTCTTCAAATTGAAAAAGGCTGTAAATGATCTCCCTTACCTGATATTTCACGCCCCAGAAAAGGTCTTTTGGGGTAAGAAAGCCTAAGTTTACGAGTATGGCTCCCTGCCTCTGCCCTGTCTTCTTAAGCATCTCCACTGACTTGTCATACTGCTCTACGGTTATCTTGCCTGCCTTTATCAGCATCTCGCCAAGCCTATCGTCCTCGTAAGTAGACGATGCAAATATCGCATTGCCTTTGGAAAGGTATACCCTTTTTGTAATGCCGTGGGTTGAAATCAGAAGTGTTCCTGTTGCCCTGATTCTATTGAGGTAGGCAAGGATTTTTGGAAGGCTAACATTTCTGAGATAGCCTTTTAGGGGAATCTCTGTCATTTATATCTCCTTACCTCAAATCTCTGTATTCTGACATCGCTGTCATCGGGGTGAATGCCTGCCTTTAATTTTGCAATTCTGAGTTGCTCCTCAACCGAGTCAACGCCTTCGAGGTCTGGAAGCAAAAGCCCCTTTCTGATGCCCTTAGAAACTATGACTCCATATTTTTTGGAATCGAGCTCTGATATGTCTCTTATATCTTCAGGGGGACAGAGGACATCCACGGAATACTCGAGGTCTTTAAGTTCCTCCTTGGTAACAGGGCTAAACCGTGGGTCCTGTGTTGACGATGAAATTGCATTTCTTATAGCCTCCTCTGCCGCACAATCCGTTACAGGCTCTATGGTTCCAATACAGCCCCTCAGCTGGCCATGCTTTTTAAGGCAGACAAAAACACCTGCCTTAATAGCCATCTCCTCGGTTAAAGTATCAGGGGTCTTTATGACCCTTGCCTTTTTAATATATTCCTCCACAGCCCTCTTTACAAGCACTACAATCGGGTGCATCAGTTCTGCCTCATAAGTGCATAATCCGCAAGCTCAAACATCTCATCCCCATGGGAGGAAGGCTGAAATATCGAAAGCTCTGACTTTGCATCCTCCACAAGACCACTTGCCCTTTTCATGGATTCCTCTATGACATTGTAATGCCGAAAAAGCATTAGTATCCTTTTCAGGCCGTTATCCGAAAGCTCCCTGCTAAGTATATCCTTTACTTCCTGTTTCTCTGAAGTGGAGGCTGACTGAAGAAGATAAATAAGTGGAAGTGTGACCTTACCCTCTTCGAGGTCTTTGCCGAGCCTCTTGCCCAACTCGCCTTCCTCTGCCATATAATCTAATACATCGTCTGCCATCTGAAAGGCAGTGCCTGCCTTAAGCCCAAACCGTGCAAGTGCATCCTCTTCACGAGAAGGCATTCCTCCAATGATTGCGCCAATCCTACATGCAGATGATATGAGTATTCCGGTCTTTGCCGATATTATACGTCTATATTCCGCCTCTGTGATTTCAGTGTCTCCGGATTTCTGAAGCTGGAAAAGCTCTCCTTCTGTCATGCTTGTAGTTGCATGAGAAAGGGCCTCCATGACTTTCTGGTTTCCGAATGAGACAGCAGTCTTTAGTGCATTGGAATAAAGGAAATCTCCCACTAAGATGACGACCTGATTACCCCATACAGAGTGGGCAGTAGGCATTCCCCTTCTCAACTGGGCGGCATCTACCACATCGTCATGAAGAAGGGATGCAGTGTGTATTAGCTCTATGATACTTGCAAGAGATATATGGTCATTGCCTTTGTATCCGGCAAATCTTGCGCTTGAAAGCAAAAACAGGGGTCTCAGCCTTTTGCCTCCGCTATTAAGTATATATGCGCCAACAAAGGGTATAAGAAGTGCATTGCTTTGCAACATCTTTTTGAGTTTTTCCTCGACTAAGAGAAGCTCTGCTTCGTATGCATCAAAGACCCTTTGAATGTCAACTGTCCGATGATAATTAAGCATAACTTAAAGCCTCAACCCATCGAGATTTACATCTTTTTTCATAAGCCTTTTGATGTCCGTAGGTCTAAATGCGCCAAGCTCCGTAATGATTGCAGTAACATACTTTGCAGGCGTAACATCGAATGCCATATTCCTTACATCTATGCCATCAGGTGCAATCCTGCATCTTCCAAACACATTGGTGACCTCCTCTGAAGACCTTTCCTCTATTGGAATCTTATCGCCTTTTGCCATCGAGAAATCGATACTGCTTAGCGGTGCGGCAACATAAAATGGAATCCTGTTTTCCTTTGCAAGCACTGAAACCGAATATGTGCCTATCTTGTTTGCAACATCTCCGTTTCTGACGGTTCTGTCCGTGCCAACGATAACGAGGTCTATCTCGCCTTTCCTCATGAGTGCACCTGCCGAGTTATCCGTAATAAGGGTCACGGGTATGCCTGCCTGCATGAGCTCCCACGAGGTGAGCCTTGCTCCCTGTAAAAGAGGCCTTGTCTCGTCTACAAACACATGAATACTTTTCCCCTCTTCCTTTGAAACGAGCATAGGGGCCGTGGCAGTTCCATAACCGCCTGTTGCCAATGCTCCTGCATTACAGTGCGTGAGGATTCTACTGCCATCGTCGATGAACCTTGCACCCCATCTTCCAATGGCTTTGTTTATCTCTATATCCTCGTTGAGGATATTTATAGCCTCTTGAACCAAGAGAGACTTGAGGCTGTCGACAGGCTCGTGTCTTTTGTCCTTGAGAAACCTCTGAATCCTCATAACCGCCCATTTAATATTCACTGCAGTAGGCCTTGTCATTAGAAGTGTGTCAAAGACAGGCTCGAGGGCATTTAGAAACCCTTTAAAGTCCTTTGCCTTAATCTCTTGTGCTCCCAGTGCAATGCCCATCGAAGTGGCAATTCCAATGGCAGGCGCACCCCTTATCTTCATGGTCTTTATCGCATCTGCTACCATGTGGTAGTCTGTAAGCTCTATATAGGATACCTCAAGGGGAAGAAGGCTCTGGTCTATCATCCTAACCCTGCCATCAGACCACTCTATTGTCTTAAACATCCTGCCTCCTTTGGAAAACCTATTTATTTTAAACCAAACCGCCCTGTTTTTTCCTCTTCACTCCCTCTTGGTTTGAGATTTGG
This sequence comes from Nitrospirota bacterium, assembly GCA_016207905.1. Lineage (NCBI taxonomy): Bacteria > Pseudomonadati > Nitrospirota > Nitrospirota bacterium. The sequence continues at coordinate 22,513 of JACQZC010000014.1, forward strand.
AATTTAACCACCTTAAAACACAGGGTTCTTTACAACTGTAGTCACTATCATGACAGTGCTTAACGCAATCATCACTATAACAGTTGTCCATGTGATGTAATTGTAAGTCTTTGGGTTCACATACTCACCCATGATTTTTCTGTTATTGACGAGTGATAGGGCAAATATAAGGACAAATGGAAGAAGCATGCCGTTTATTACAGAGGAGGTAATCATAAGGCTTATAAGAGGCGCCTTTGGTATAAGGATAACGACAGCACCTATAACAATCATAAACGTGTAAATCCACATGAACTGAGGAGCCTCCTTGAATGTCTTATTGACGCCTCTTTCCCATCCCATTGCCTCGCATATGTAATATGCAGTTGCAAGCGGAACGATTATTGCTCCAAGAAGGGATGCATTGGCAAGACTCACTCCGAATATCAAAAAGGCATAATTTCCTGCAAACGGCTTAAGGGCAATTGCGGCCTCCTGCGCATCGTTTATCCTTATGCCCTGAGAAAAAAGCGTTGCCGCACATGTAACGATTATAAAAAATGCGATTATGTCTGTTATAGAACAGCCTATTATGACATCGAGCCTCGATGCACCATAATGTTCCCTTCCGATTGCCTTTTCGGCAATGGAGGACTGAAGGTAAAACTACATCCATGGAGTGATTGTAGTTCCTATGAGGGCTACACTAAGCAGTATGAACTCAGTGTCCAATTTAAATGTTGGAAGAAATGTTCCACGGAAAACAGAATGCCACTCAGGCTCTGCCATAAAACCCGAAACCACATAGCCAAAATACAAAAGACAGGCAAAAAGCAGGATTCTTTCGACGAACCTGTAACTGCCCTTTGTCACAAGCATCCAGATAGATACAGCACCTATTGGCACTGCAATGTATTTGTTAACGCCCAAAAGCTCCCAGCTTGCTGCCCAGCCTGCAAACTCAGCCACCGTGGTGCCCATATTTGCAAAGAAAAGCCCAAGCATCATAAAAAATGTTGCCTTAACACCATAGTTTTCCCTTATAAGGTCAGAAAGTCCCTTGCCTGTAACAACACCCATCCTTGCCACCATCTCCTGTATGACTATAAGCGAAAGTGTAGTTGGTATCAGAAGCCAAAGCATCGAATAACCAAACCTTGCGCCTGCCACAGAGTATGTAGCTATGCCTCCTGCATCGTTATCTATGTTTGCGGTTATTATCCCAGGGCCCATCAGGGAAAGAAAAAGAATAATCCTTTTTGGAAAGCTCATACCTTACCCCTTTTACGACGCGGAAGTATGGTATCTACAATATCGTCTATGGTGACAACACCTTGGATAATGCCCTCGGTGTTAACCACAGGCAGGGCAACAAGGTTATACTTCGAAATAATCCTTGCCACCTCCATCTCGTCTGTCTCAGGGGAAACTGTTTTAAGCTTTGTCTCCATGGCATCGGAAAGCCTGAGCGAAGGCTCTGCAAGGAGAATCTCCCTAAGGGAGATGACGCCTGAGAGTTTTTCGTCAGGCTTAACTGCATATATGTAATAGACTGTCTCTATCTCAGGGGCATCTGATTTAAACCTTTCTATGACCTCTGAAATCAGAAGCTCCTCGGGGTATGTAATAAACTCTGTGGTCATGATACCGCCTGCAGTGTCTTCCTCATGGCCTAAGAGCTCCTGTATGTCTCCTCTGGTCTCCTCATCGAGCTTGCCCATAATATCCCTTACCTTTTCAGGTGGTAAATCGTGAAGGACATCAGCCGCATCGTCAGGCGTCATCTCCTCTATGATTTCGGATGCCTTCTCAGGGAGCATCTCCTTAATCATTGCGCTTTGCGCTTCAGGCTCGAGCTCCGAGATTGTCTCTGCGGCTGTCTCGGAATCGAGGTTTTCTATAAAAGTAGCACCCTCATCATGGGAGACCTGACTTATCAACTCTGCAAGGTCTGCCGGGTGCATCTCGGAAACCATTTGTCTTGGAACCGTAAGTCCTATGGCAGTCAGCTTCGGGTGAAGTGGTTGTATGTAATTCCAGCTTATAAGGTTATACGAAAGTGTTGCCCTGAAGAGCTTAAGAAAATCTTCGCCACCCTTTTCAAACCCGAGCCTCCGAAGAATCCCCCTCATGCCAACATCCACTGCCGTAAGCATAGCATCCGAGTTATGGCCTTCGAGCCTTATGTCATTTGCCCTTACGACCTTTACTCCGTTTACATCCACTATCTGTTTGTCCAGCAGGTCCCTTACGGCAAGAAGGTCCTCCTCGTTAAATACATATGGGACAAGGGAATCCGCATAGAGCCTTGCCGATATTATTCTCTTATTGAAAAGGTCAAGGTCTTGCCATGGGATTCTGAACAATAATGCCTTCCTCTGAAGTATGATGGAATCCACCTTTGGAAGGGGCTCTCCTTTGACGATTGAGATGTCCTTTACCCTTCCAAGCTCCTCGCCCTTTGGGTCAAGAATAGGTTTTTTCAGTATCTCGCTTAAAAAAAGCTCTCCGAATAAAGGCATACTTCCCC
>JACQZC010000015.1 GCA_016207905.1 Nitrospirota bacterium
AAGGCACGGACTTCGGTAAAATAACCAATGAGCAGGTGGCAATGGTAGCATCATTAATTAACACAAGGCCCAGAAAATGTCTGGGCTACAAGACGCCCCTTGAAGTCGCATCTGTTGCACTTCGAGATTGAATGTAGGATGTCCGTTTTTAACAAACGCACTATTTCCAGAACTTTTTTCTGATGCTCGATTGGAAGCCCTCTCATTTCCTCAACTATTTTTTCTTCAATAACTAAAGACCTTCTCACCTTACCTCCTATTTTTATTAAAGTCTATACACTCTGCGAGATATTGTCAAATCTTTTCTGCAAATTCTTTTAGTGCCTTTATTCTCAAAAACTAAAGAAGCCAGCTTAACTTTTTGCCAAGGTTTTCACATAACTTCCTTGCTTCAAGTGCTCATCATATCGGGCTTTATCCTCCCTTATAAGGTTAAGGAGGAACATGTCAAGCCCATTTTCCTCAAAATAGTCTTTTTCGATAGATTCGATGTAAAACCTGTCAAGACCGCTGTTTTTGAAGAAATCCTCTCTGAGTTCGGTATCTACATTCTTTATGATTATAGGCAGGAGATGGTTTAGATAGAAAGATTCCTTTTTGAGGTCTAAAAATACCCTATCTAAAATTGCCTCTGTCACCTTCCATGTAATGCCTTTTGCTTTAAGCTCATTTTCAATATCAGCCCTTAGCTCCTCTTTCCCCTCCTTCAGGTCAAAACGGGGATAGAAGCTTCTCAGTTTTTCCTTTAATGCAGTATGGACATGCCTATAAAGCCTCTCCTCAATCACAATCTTTTTAAGCTCCGATGCAACATCTCTTAGTGAGGCATCTCCCACTGAGATTCTTTTGATTCCCTCATATATTGTCTTTATCTTTTTCTTTCCGTATTTCGTTATATACTTGTTGTTCAAAAGGCTTTTTACAAAAAGCTCATCAAAAAGTCCTTTTCCGAGACTATCGAATTCCTTTTTATTTCCAAGGAGGCTTCTCAGGAAGTCTTCGGTGAACTCAATATTTTCCGTAAATGCGGCTTGGCTCATAGATGCCTGAACATGGTCGTATCTGTCAAAGTAAGTGACTATTGCGCTGAACTCTTCAAAAAGGCTGTAGTCATTGCTCTCCTTTGCAGTCTCATCGCATGTCCTTCCAACATCGAGAAGAATCTTTTCAAACCCCATGTTGCCATTGGAGTATGCATTATGCTTGGACTTTATAAGCCTCGTTATGTCTTCTTTAATAATGTGTCTTTTAAGGGATGGGTCGCTGAAAAAGAGGTTCTCTAAGATAGAGCGTGCCTCCTTGAGGTATTCGGGCTCCTCGATGTCCTGAAGCTTTTTCCCTTTAAGGAGAACCTCATCCAGTGCCTCAAAAAGCACACTCGGGATATTATTCCTGATTCTTAGGGTCTTGAGCCGTCTTAATCTTGCAAGCTCCGAGTACTGAATTGTATCCTTGTGGATGCTCGAAAGCAGTATATCCCTGTATTCGTCCACTATGAATTTGTTCTCAGGGTGCCTGTACATTATGTCAATCTTCATTCTTTCCTGCTGGTAGTAGTCAATGTTGTTTCTTACTGCAATATCCGCAAGATTCTGCTCGTCTTCGTTGGAAAGTGTCCTGTCTTTAAAATATAGCTCGTTAAATTTCCTATAAAACTCTTCATTTCCCTTATGCGTGAGCTTGAATATAAATACAGTGGAGTCCTGCTCAGCGAGCTTTCTACAGAAGGCATTCAGAAGCTCTATGTCCCTGTCAGCGCCTATAAGGTCTGTTCTTTTAAGCATTTTGCCTACTCTGCTTAAAATATGTCTTTGTTTTTTCTTTATATCTTCTATGTGGCTACCTGCCACAAAGAAGTAGTAGTTCTTTACTGCATGTCCCTGAAGGAAAAGCCTGTCGAATGTCTCCTCACCATCAGTGTTGTTTGTAAACAATAACTTTCCACCTTTGTCTGTGAATGCACCAAACATAATCAAGCGGTTTAGGATTTCTTTGTTGGCAAAGTCCTCGAGGGGCTTTTCTACGCCAAACATATATTCGCAGAAACTTCCTCCTGCGCCCCTGTAGCGAGCGCCTTCAGGTGTGATTGAGAATTCGTTGCCTCGTGAAAAAAACCTTATATTCGTGGGGGTTTCATCATAAAAATGCATGTTCTTTGTATCCTCGCCCCAGACAAGCGAAGAGAACTCCACATGCCCGATTCTTCCATGGAGGCTTACATCCCGAATCATATTAAAATATAACATAGGAAATGGGAAAAATTCCAAAATGATTGCCATAGGCAGTGTAAAATCTTCTGTGTAAATTCTTGAAATGAAAAAAGACAGGGAGATAGAAATAGAGATGGAAAGGCAGAATGAGATTCTGAAATAAATTCAGAATGATACCATGAAAAAGAAAATGCACCTCCCATATTACAGAGCGATAGCTTAAGCTATCCTTCTACGGGTTTTAAACCCAGAGCCTTTTAAGGCTAAAGGAGGTGCATATATGAAGTATATGGGAATTGACTATCATAAGCAATACTTCGTAACCACGACAGTGGACGAAAGGGGAAGGATACTCTCTAAAGAGAAAGTCTCCACAGACTAAAACGAGGCTCATCGCCGAGGCGCGCATCAAGACCGA
>JACQZC010000016.1 GCA_016207905.1 Nitrospirota bacterium
TAAAGGCATCAAAATATTCAAGGGCCTGTCTCCAGAGATTATAGATGGAACGGTGGCACTCATCAGTAACGATAAAATCAAAGGTCTCTATGGGTATCTGAGGATTGTAGGAAACCTCGAAAGATTTTGGGATTTCTTGATTATAGATTGATAGATTTTTAAAATCTCCAAAGCTTAAACCGAAATTATGCATTACTATTGACAATCCATCAAATTCTGATTCCTCTTACATACAAAAAAGCTAATAAAATGCCTCCTTCTGTGGTATAATGAGTTTTATTCTGAAGACCAAAAACCACAAAAAGGAGGCACTTAAAAAATGAATAAGACTATACCAGAGAAGAAGATATATTGCAACAGAGAAGTTAAGGAGGAGTTTACAGGCAAAAACCTTACCAGGTTTGGAGGAACAGGGCTTATAAGAAGATACCTTAAGAGGATAGGCATCAGTTCTTATCTTGAGAAGATTGAGGTAAAGAAGAAAAGGGATAGAGGGTATTCTCCCCCCGAGGTGTTTCTGAGTATCCTTTACGGTATTCTCCTTGGTCTGAGCCGTCCCTACCATATGATGGAGCTTGTGAGAGACAAGGTATTTCAGAAGATAGCTGGTCTTAAGGGTTTTCCTACCCAGTCTACCATAAGCAGGTTCTTCAAAGGTTTGAGCATGCGCATATCCAGAGAGATATACCACATAAACTACTCCCTGCTGATGAAGGTGAGAAAGGAGTTTAAGGACTTTACAGATGGTATAACTGCAGACCTTGACTCCCACGTAACCCCTGTTTATGGCAATCAAGCGAGGGCCAAAGTTGGATTCAATCCAAAGAAGAAGGGGAGAAAGAGCTACCATCCTATCCTCTGTTTCATAGGAGAGACCAGGGACTTTTTGGCTGGTAGCTTGAGGAGTGGCAAGCATCATACGAGTTACAATGCCAGGATATTCCTCTCCTCTGTCATAAAAGCCTTGCCCGTTGCCATAAAAAGGCTTAGGGCCGACAGCGGTTTTTTCTCTATAGAGTTTATTTGGTGGCTTAAGAAGAAGGATATAGAGTTCTTTATCGTTGTTCCCCTTCAACAGTGGGCTCAGAGGATAATACTCCATCAGGGAAGTTGGGAATCTATTGGTAGGTGCATCTGGGCAAAAGAGATCCTCCTTCCCTTGGGTAAGACCGTATCCTGTCGTCTTGTCATCATTCGGACAAAGGTAGGGAAGGGTGAAAAACCTAAGAAGGAGCTTTCCCTCATAAAGGGGGATGATGCCATATACGACTATCAGATGATTGCTACCAACAGTACCAAGGCCCCCATTGAGGTATGGAGATTTTACAATAAGAGAGCAAACTGTGAAAACTTTATCAAAGAGAGTATTTACTCTTTTGGCCTTGATAATGTAGTATCTCAGAGTTGGGCTGGGAACAACTGCTGGTTTCAGCTTGTGATGCTTGGGTACAACATTATGAACTGGTTCAAGGAAGAGGTAGTCTTGCAGAGGGATAAGAAAACTTTTGGGGAAGGTATCAGAAGGATGCTTCTTCTTATTCCTGGCAAACTTATATACACTGCAAGGCAGTATATCCTTAAACTGGAGGAGAGCTGGTGTTACAGGAAGGAATATGAGCTGGCTCTTCAAAGGCTTGAGTGAAAGAAAGAGAATTTCCAAAAAGGTAATAAACCAGATGCTACTTAGAGGTTGGAAGGAGGGGTCTATCTTTAAGGGTATAACCTTGCCCATAAGGGGTTGGGTGATGTCATAACTCACTTTATTTTTCATCCTATCCTTGCCTCTGATGGGTTTTAGAATAGTAAACAAGGAATAATCCTGAGTGTAAAGATGCCTTTTTGGTGCTAAACACACTTACTGCATAATTTGGGATAATTGAATTTTAGGCGTTCTTACCCAGGTTGTTTTTTTGTTCCTTTAACCAGTTGTCTATATCCTCCTTCCAAAACCTCCAATTCTTGCCCATCTTTATTGCTGGAAGCTTGCCTTTTTGGGACCAATTATAAACCGTAGAAACATTGAGCCTAAGATACTCAGCCACCTCTTTAAGGTTCATCAATCCATCATTTTTCATAAAATGCTCTAACCTCCCGAAATATCCTCTAAA
>JACQZC010000017.1 GCA_016207905.1 Nitrospirota bacterium
TCCAGCCGGCGCGGGTCTTGTAAGAGAAACTCTTACCTCTGCCTGTGTATTTCCGACACTTGGCTGCCCTGGTGGCATCTTCGGTGCTACCCAATCACTCGCAAGTGTCACATCACCAATTTCACAACACCCCTCATCAGTCTCACCATCACAATTATTATCCTTATTATCGCATAGTTCAGGTGCACCGGGATACACGGTTAGGTCATTGTCATAAGGGTCATCACCCTCTGGGCAGTATTCACTTACCGCATAACGGCCATCGTTGTCTTTATCCTCACATACTTGACAGCCCTCATCAATTATCCCATCACAATTATTATCCACGCCATCACATACCTCAGGAGCTTCCTCACACCCACCTGCACAGACCTTAACGCTTTCTTTTTGAGTCGGGCATTTCCATTCATAGGTTTTTTTCTCATATATACAATCAAAACAAACTCTTGGATATCCCAACCAGACACACGAATAACATAAATTAGCCGCAGGGTGGCAAGGGGAACTACAAAAAGGATTACATAGATTAGCCGTATTGTCAAGACACTGTTGCACAGTGCCATATACCTTTATTTGATGAGTAGCCTCATATTTAAATCTACCGCTATAACATATATTAGTGCTGCGACCGCTTCAGTATTGACAAAGCTCACAAAAACAACTTTCTATTGCCTGCCACTTCCCTGCATCCGTAACCCTCACATCCTTACTCACTGTCCCATAAGAGTCATCTGCACTTACAGAGAATGCTCCACAGGCATCCCCGCCTAAGGTAACAAGTCCACCTGCATCTATGCCCACACCTACACCTTCCACACACCACCTAACATCGCCAACTGCATTAGCAATGCTATATTGATAAGTTTCTGATTTTGTAACCTCATCAGAACCTGAGATGGATGAAGAACAGGTATTACTTCCTCCTCCTGATGCTGACTGAAAATAGGAAGGATTGGAATTACAGGTATTTTCAGATGAGCCATCAGCAAAAAGTAAGTTTGGTGCTAAAAGCAAGGTTGCAACAAAGAAAAACATCTTTTTAAAAGGTGCATCTTGTTTCCTTTTTCAAGCCCACTTAAATGCATCCTTATAAAAGCATATGGGGGGTAGAAAGTCAAGAGGAATTTTTGAGATTCTGAAACAACCCATGAAACAAGTTCAGGGCATGATTCAGAATGACCTCTCTAAAAATCCCCTCCCTTGACGGGAGGGGTTGGGGGAGGGTGAACAGAAAAGTCCAATCACCCCTCACCCTCGCCCTCTCCCGAGAGGGGAAAGACAAAAAACCTCTTGACAAACCCAAATCTATCCTTTATACTAACTATAGTTTGAATATATTATAGCTTATAAAACGATAGTTGGAGGTTGACATGGGCAAAAAAGGCGAAAAAATCTTAGAGGAAAGAAAGGACATTGTGCATGCCTTAGTTGAGTCAGGGAAATCCTATAGAGAGGTTGCCTCTACATTAGGCATAAGTATAGGAAGTGTGCATAAAATCATGCATGAGCCTGATGAGCTAATCTTTCCACTCGTTGAACAACTGAAAAAAAGACTTTCCGCAAGACATTATCTGCTTTCTGACTATATACTTAGCAGAATCTCAGAACTTAACATGACTTATGCGTCCCTTAAAGACAAGGTCATTGCCTCTGCAATACTGATAGATAAGGCAAGGCTTATAGATGACTCCTTTAGAGGTAGAGGCATTAAAGAGCTTGAAGAGCTAAAAAAGGAGAATGAACGCTTGAACACTCAAAAGGATGATAAAGCTATTGAATTAAAAGAGAAAACAGATGAATTTGCAGTTAAAGAATGAACATATAAAAAAAGGGAGATGGAAACGATTATTATTTCATCAGGATTTTTATGTGAGGCAACAGGGATACTAAATGGATTTGTGTCTGAATGGATTTTAGAGCTTGACTATTGTTTCAGCTTAGCTCAAAATATTTATATCTCATGAAGGTACTGGTAACAGGTGCTACAGGCTTCATTGGAAGCCATCTTGTGGAGGAACTCCTAAGAAGAGACTATGAGGTTACCTGCCTTGTAAGGAAGACCTCCAACCTTCAATGGCTCGATGGGCTCGATATAACCCTGCTGTATGGGGACTGTGAGGACAGGGAGTCGCTTTTTTCTGCTGTCAAAGGACAGGAGCTTATATTGCACCTTGCAGGGCTGACAAAGGCAAAAAAGGCACGGGACTTTTTCCGAATAAACACATTGGGCACAGAGAACCTTGTAAGTGTAGTGGCACAGGCAGAGCCGAATATTAGAAAATTTGTTTTCCTAAGCAGTCTTGCCGCAGTTGGCCCAAGCCGGAATGGAAAACCTGTTAACGAAGACACTTTGCCCCAACCTGTATCGGAGTATGGCAGAAGCAAGCTACAGGCAGAAGAGGCTGTCCTTAAATTCAAGAATCATCTGCCTGTGACAATCATAAGGCCTCCTGCTGTTTATGGTCCAAGGGATAAGGACTTATATGTATTTTATAGGATGCTTAAGAAAGGAATCTTTCCTTACTGGGGCATGTGCTATTATTCCCTGATTTATGTGGATGACCTTGTAAAGGCAATAACCGAAATAGGAGTTAGCACCGATACCTATGGAGAGACCTATTTTGTCTCAGACGGAAATATCTATAGCAATGTAGACATTGCAAACGCAATATCTCAGGCAGTGGGCTCAAGACCCATACGCCTAAGGATACCAAACCGTTTTCTGCCTATTATTGCATCTATAGGTGGAATACTAAGCAGAAAAACTGGTATAATCAATATCGATAAAATCAAAGAGATATGCTATCCCCGATGGGTATGTGACTCATCGAAGGCGAATATGAAGTTTGGGTTTTTACCAAAAACAAAGATAAAGGAAGGAATTACATGGACGGCAAACTGGTACAAGATTCATCGATGGCTGTAAAGAAATCTTCAGACCTGTTTGAAAAGTGCTTTAGATTCACCCGTGTAAAAGAGCTTAAGGCAGTAGGGCTTTATCCGTATTTCAGGGTGATAGAAAGCGCACAGGAGCCAGTGGTCATTATGAACGGCAAAAAGATGGTAATGGTTGGCTCCAATAACTACCTTGGTCTCACAAACCATCCAAAGGTCAAGGAAGCCGCTATAGAGGCAATCAGAAAATACGGCTCAGGATGTGCAGGCTCGAGGTTCCTTAATGGCACACTGGACATCCATATAAGATTAGAAAACAAGCTTGCCCAATTCATGAGAAAAGAATCTGCATTGGTATTTTCGACAGGGTTTCAGGTGAACCTCGGAGCCATATCGGCATTAGTGGGAAAAGACGATGTTGCAATCATAGACAAGATGGACCATGCAAGCATTATAGATGGTGCAAGACTCTCCTATGGAGAGGTTAGAAAATTCAGGCACAATGATATGGCAGACCTCGAAAGAATACTCGATGAGTCCAATGCCTTAGGAAAGTTCATAGTAGTTGACGGTGTATTCAGCATGGAAGGGGACATCGCAGAGCTCCCTCAAATCGTAAGACTTGCAAAAAAATATGGTGCCCGAACAATGGTGGACGATGCCCATGCAATTGGAGTCTTGGGAAAAACAGGCAGGGGGACTGCAGAGCACTTTGGCATTGAATCCGATGTGGACATCATAATGGGCACATACAGCAAATCCCTTGCCTCCATAGGAGGGTTTGTGGCAGGCTCTGAGGATGTAATAGATTACATAAAACACTTTGCAAGGTCATTAATCTTTAGTGCAAGCCCGCCTCCTGCATCCGTTGCATCAGTGCTTGCCGCAATAGAGATTATAGAGCAAGAGCCTGAAAGAATAAAGAGGCTGTGGAAAAACACAAAAAAGATGCTAAAGGGGTTCAAGGAGATGGGCTTCGATGTAGGAGTAAGTCAGACCCCAATCATACCTATAATGGTCGGAGAAAACGAGACGGCATTTAAGATGGCAATGATGCTTCAGGATAATGGCGTGTTTGCAAATGTTGCCGTAAGTCCTGCTGTTCCAAACGGAAAAGCCCTGATAAGAACAAGCTATATGGCGACTCACACAGATGAGCATCTCGATATTGTCCTTGAGGCATTCAGCGTTGTCGGAAAACAGCTGGGACTCATAAAATAGCTTGGAACTCGTAGAGGTTGGCTCTAAAAAAGACATCGATGCCTTTATAAAGTTTCCCTTATCTATTTATCGAAACGACCTGCTTTATGCACCTCCGCTTTTAAGGGAGATGAAATCGCAGTTTTCAAAGAAAAACCCTTTCTTTGACCATGCTGAAGTGAAATTATTTCTCATAAAAGGAAAAGGAAGGATCGCCTCTATCATAAACAGAAGGCATATAGAGTTTCATAATGAAAATGTAGGATTCTTTGGATTCTTTGAGTGCATAAACGACCCCGAGGTCTCTAAAACACTCTTTGGAAGGGTCTCTCAGGAGCTTAAAAAGCATGCTCTTGAGGTTATGCGTGGGCCTATGAACTTTTCTACGAATGAGGAGTGCGGCTTTCTCCTGAATGGGTTTGATTTGCCACCAATGCTCATGACCCCTTATAACCCTTCTTACTATAACGACCTTGCTACAAGTTTCGGAATGCAGAAATCCAAGGACCTCTTTGCATATATATACGATGTTCAAGACGAGCTACCTGAGAAGGTTCTTAAGGTAGCTGGTTTTGCAGAAAAACAGGGAATAAGCATAAGGCCAATCAGCATGAAAAATTTCGGCTCTGATATGACTGCATTCAAGGAGATATATAACTCCTCATGGCATGATAATTGGGGTTTTATACCTCTTACAGATAGAGAGCTGAATTTTATGGCAGGAAGGTTAAAACCTGTCATTGTGCCGGAGCTTTCCCTAATAGCTGAAAGAAAAGGTGAGCCAATTGGCTTTATGGGATTACTTCCTGATTACAACCATGTCTTAAGGGCAATGAAGGGAAGGCTAAACCCGGTTACAATCATAAAAGCCATTTATTATTCAAGAAGGATAAAAGACCTGAGACTTCTCCTTTTAGGCATAAAAAAAGACATGAGGGCAAAGGGCGTGGATGCCCTTCTTTTTAGAGAAGGCTTCAATACCCTTAAAAAAAAGGGCTTTAAAAGAATAGAGTTTTCATGGGTCTTAGAGGACAACCTCCCTGTTCAGAGGATTGTCAGAATGCTGGGAGGAAAACTCTATAAGACATATAGAATCTACGAGAAGGGGCTATAGTTTCCTAAGCACCAACACTGCATTAACCCCACCAAAGCCGAATGAGTTTGATATAGCTGTTTTGATGTTAGCCTTTCTTTGCTCGGTAACAAAATCCAACTCAAACTCAGTCTCCTTTAGATTTATGGTTGGCGGAATTATACTCTCAACAAGGCTCATGGCTGTAAAGCCTGCCTCAAGTGCACCTGATGCACCGAGCATATGGCCGGTCATGGATTTATTTGCAGTTATAGATATAGTCTTTTTAAATACAGCACATATAGCCTCTGCCTCTGTCTTGTCTCCTATCAGAGTGGCTGTGGCATGGGCATTGATATAGTCGATATCCTCCGGATTTAGACCTGAGTCAAGGAGTGCCTTTTTCATTGCATCTGCCTGTCCAGCGATTGAAGGTCTTGTCTCGTGAAAGGCATCGACTGTGCAGGCATAGCCTATGACCTCTGCATATGGCTTAGCGCCCCTTTTTAAGGCTGATTCGTACTCCTCGAGAACCAATACACAACTGCCTTCAGACAGTATAAAGCCGTCCCTTTCCCTGTCAAAAGGCATCATTTTGCCCTGCCTTGAAAGAGCACCTGCCCTGCCATAGCCCTCGATTGCCAAAAGGCATATCGGAGCCTCCGAGGCCCCTGCAAGGACAATATCTAAGATAGTATGCTTTATTGCCCTATATGCCTCTCCAATTGCATTTGCCCCTGAGGCGCATGAATTGGATATACCTAAAGAACTGCCTTTTATGGAAAGCCTCTGTGCCACATAAGAGCCTGCCATGCCAATCGTTGTGAAGGGCATGAGATAAGCCGACACTGTGCCCTTTAATGCCCTTTCAAGATGTGATATGCCTCCTCTGCTTGAGCCTATGAGCACGCCTGAGGAGGAAAGGGATTTACCTTTAAGCCCTGCATCATTAACTGCCATTATCGAGGCAGACACTGCATAATGTATGAATGGGTCAAGCCTGTTTATCTCTTTTATAGAGAGAAATTCCTCTGCATGAAAATCCTTAAGCATGCCGGCTGACCTCCATGCGCCTTTTATATTCAAGCCATGCATGCCTATGCCGGAGATACCTGACTTCAAAGAATCCCATGATTTTTTAAAGGTATTTCCGAGAGGACTCACCGCACCTATACCTGTAATAACAACCCTTCTCATTGTCAACTATAATAGCATGAATGGTTTACAAATACATTTTTCTTAAGATTTAGGGTAGGTGGGTCATGCTGAATTTATTTCAGCATCTCAAAGGATTTCTGTTATAATCCTTTACTATGTCTAATCTCATAAAATCTCTGCCTAAGAGATTAAAATCAGGGCTTACACCTGCTGAAGAAAAACTCCTTAAAGACATTGAAAACAATGAAGAAACAATTTTCTCAGAAGGCACTGATATTGGTGACCCTAAAAATGCAAATCAATGGGGATTTAATCGCACAATCAGGGCTGAGCTTCTACACTGGTTATGCACCAATCAAAATATCAGAGCCTTTATCTCAAATAAAGGCATTCAAATCTTTGGTGCAAAGATTAAAGGAACACTTGATTTTCAGGCAATCAACCTGCCTTTTATCTTTGGATTGTTTAAATGCTCTATGGAAGGTGTCATATTAATGGATGCAGAGACAAAGAGTCTGAATTTTAATGAAAGCCATATAGGTTCTTTCAATGCAGATGAGCTTACTGTTAAAGGAGATGTGTTTTTAGATAAAGTAAATGCAAATGGAGAGGTTCGGCTTCTGTGTGCTAATATCAGTGCTCAGCTTTCATGCACAGAAGCGGTCTTTGAAAACCCTGAAGGAGAGGCTTTCATCGCAGATGGGCTTACTGTTAAAGGAGATGTGTTTTTAGATGAAGTAAATGCAAATGGAGAGGTTAGGCTTCCGGGTGCAAATATCAGTGGTCAGCTTTCATGTGAAGGAGCGGTCTTTGAAAACCCTGAAGGCAAAGCCTTTAGCGCCAGAAATCTAAAGGTAAGAGATGATTTATTTTTGGACTATAAAAAATTGATGGTATTTTAGACCTTAGCCATGCAGAAGTAGGACAGCTAACAGATGAAGAAAATACCTGGCCCTCAGAGGGCAAGCTTTTTATTGAAGGCTTTAAATATAAGGTATTTGGAGATGCACCAAAAACAGCTGAGGAGCGTTTAAAATGGCTCAGGCTTCAGCCAAAAAAGCACTTCTCTACTCAGCCCTATGAGCATCTCGCAAATCTCTATGAAGAGATAGGACATGAGACAGATAGAAAGGAAGTCCTGATTGCAAAACAGGAAGACTTAAGAAAGTTCGGCTCGTTAAGCAACCCAGTAAAACTCTGGAACAGGTTCTTGGGCATAACTATAAGCCATGGCTATAGCCCATGGAAAATGCTAATTTTCATCCTTTTTATGACGCTGATATTGGGTGCAGGATTGTTTTACTATGCAAATAAAATTGATATAATGCAACCATCTAAGGAGCGGGTTTATATGGATGAAGATTTCAGAAAAACAGAGGTTTTACCTGATAGGTATCCTAAGTTTAACCCTTGTGTATATTCTATTGATGTGTTTGTGCCTTTTGTGGACTTACATCAGGAGAATTACTGGCTTCCTGATTCAACAAAACAATATGGTAAGTGGTTCAGGTATTATTTCTGGCTACATATTGTCTTTGGCTGGGTATCCTGTTCACTTCTTGTATCTGCTTTGACAGGTTTAATCCGCAAGGACTAACCTGAATCTCACTCCATCTTAACCTTGCAAAAAGCTTCAGGTATTCCCTCTATAATATCAGAGGCTGTCTATTCTATTTTTTATTAAATCAGGGTTTCTCTTACCATGAATTACAGCAAGGATTATTATCTTTTCTTCCTCTATAAGATAAATGATTTTGTATGGAAACCTTTTAATAACATGTTTCCTCGTTCCTTTGTATTCTATTGGATGAATTTCAGGATTTCTATTTATGAAGTTGATTCCTGCATCAACCTGCAAAAGGAAGTCATGACCTAACCCTGTTCGTTTATTTTCATACCAGAAAAATGCTTCCTTTAAGTCATCTTCGGCTTCAGGCCTGACAATGACCTTATATTTCATTGCCTGCTCAATAGCCTTTTATAAACATCTTCCCATGGAGAGCCTAAATCAGGTTTTCTATGATAAGCCTCCAATCGCTCATCAATTATCCTTTTCTCATCTTCTGTTAATTCAATAGACTGAGCTTCAGCAGCTATCGTATCCCAGATATCCTCTACCAGTTGAATTCTTTCAGGTATTGACAATGTAAGGCTATCTGTTGCTGTTATCTTTTTCATAACTTATTCCTCCTGTTTTACTTATCTAATATCTATTATATACCATAGCTAACCCCCCTTAACCTTACAAAAAGCATCAGGTATTGCCTCTATAATATCACTTGCTATGAGTGAGTGATAACCTTTTTTTTCCGCAGATATGTCTCCTGCGATGCCATGAAGGTATGTGGCTGTTATTCCTGCGTGAATGGGGCAAAGCCCTTGTGCTAAGAGTCCTGCAAGCATTCCTGTAAGAACATCTCCAACACCAGCCTTTGCCATGCCCGGGTTTCCTGTTGTATTTATAAATGCGCCTTTGTTTTTAGAGGCAGTAATTGTTGGCACACCCTTGAGCACAAGGACAACATTCGGGAAATCTTTTACAAATGACAGTGCAATACCAATTCTGTCCTTTTCTATATCACTCACATTTACACCAACGAGTCTTGCCATCTCACCCGGATGAGGGGTAAGGATAAGTGGTGCCCTTGTATTTTTTAATAGCTCTTTCTTTAATACATTTATACCATCTGCATCTATGACCATGGGTTTTATGCATCTTATGAGCAATTCTTTCATAAGCTTTTCTGTTTCCTTTGTAACTCCAATCCCTGGTCCTATGGCAAGGACATCTGCTTTTTCATCGAGAAATCTTAATATCTTAGGGAGTGCCCTTAAAGAAAGCATACTATTTGTCTCAGGCAGAGAGAGGGTCATCTCCTCAGTAACCCTTGCCTGAATTATACTCATTAAAGATTCAGGCACACCCAATGTTACCAGCCCGGCACCTGCCCTCAGGCATGCCTTTCCTGCCATCAGTGCCGCACCTGTTTTGCCTTTAGAGCCTGCGATAATAAGCACATGTCCATATGTGCCTTTATGCGAATAAAATGGCCTTTCCGGGATTAATATATCCTCTTTGTCGATTTTATGGCACTTAAGGCTTGATGAGTTAATCAGCTCCTTTGGGAATCCGATGTCTTCTATAAAAAGCACACCTGTCAGGTCCCTTCCGGGATAAAGGAAATGCCCTCTTTTAGGCAAGCCAAATGTCACTGTGATGTCTGCCTTTACTCCTACACCCATCACCTGACCTGTGTCCGAGGAGACCCCTGAGGGTATGTCAACCGAGACTATAGGACTTCCCGAGGTGTTTAAAAAACCTATCACATTTGCAATCTCGCCAGTAACAGGCTTTCTTAAGCCTGTCCCGAAAATGGCATCTATAATTACCGAAGAATGTGTGTCTTTGGCATTAATCTTTGTCCTGAATTCCATTGGGACACCGAATTTTTTTGCTATCTTATACTCATTGAGACAGTCTTTGCCGAGTTTGTCTTTTTCCGAAAGTATGATAACCAAAACATTCCAGCCTGACTTATAAAGCTCTCTGCCAGCGACTATTCCATCTCCTCCGTTATTTCCCGGTCCTGAAAGGACAAGGACTTTTCTGGGCTTGAATGCCTCATTTATTCTTTTTGAAACAGAGAGCCCTGCTCTTTGCATGAGGGTTTCAGATGGAATCCCAAAGTCCTCGATGGTCTTTCTATCTATCTCTTTCATCTCAACCGAAGTGACAACCTTCATGTCTAAATTATACATCAACTTTCTGCCTAAGCACATTTATTGCCTCAAGGATAAGCCGAATGCTCAGGCTGAATAAGACAATCCCAAAGATGCCTGAAATGAATGTGTCAGGCTTAATTTCTCCTCCTTTTAGAAGACCGGGAAGGGATTTTAATAAAGGCAGAAACTGAAGTATCACTGACCATAGTGTCATTACAAACATGAATATCATTGGAAGTATCGTATAAAGTGCATTTTTCCCTATTTTTATCAGCCAGACAGACAGAGAAAGAAGCACAAGGCTTGCAAGGAGCTGGTTACTTGTGCCAAATATTGGCCACGCAATAAGATAGCCTTTTTCTTTGGTAAGCATTAAAACCGAAAACGGCACAAACAAGGTAATAAAAGTAGCCATATAAGCACTTGCCTTTGTTTTTAAGCCCAAAAGCTCCTGTAATATATACCTTGCAAGCCTTGAACAAACATCCAGTGTGTCATAGACGAATGTCGAGAAGGCAAGAAGGGCAAATGCAAAGGCAACATTGAAGTCCATGCCCAAAAGTCCCATGTATTTAGCTATACCATTGGCGTAGATGAGATTAGGGTCTGTTTTGAGGATGGCATCCCCTTTTGAAAGCATCATGAGTGTGGCAAGGGCTAAGACTGCAACAAGCCCCTCGAGAAGCATTGCTCCATAGCCTATGACACGGGCATCCGATTCCCTACGCAGTTGTTTTGAGGTTGTCCCTGAGCTTACTATTGAATGAAACCCCGAACATGCACCACAGGCAATAGTGATAAAAAGAATGGGAAAAATAAACTTGCCATTGGAAAGGCTCCTCAGCCCCTCGATATTAAATGCCGGGTATTCTATCCTGAATCCGCCAAATAGTGCACCTACAAGGCTTATAAATATCGTCAGATAAAGAAGCCACCCTCCAAGATAACCTCTCGGCTGAAGTAAAACCCATACAGGTATTACAGAGGCAATGAAACAGTAAACCAATAAGACGATATCCCACTGCTTGATTGTTATACCTGAAAGAAAATCTGAAATAGGCAGGGGTAGTCTTATGCCGAGCCAGACGCTAAAAAGCACGAGAGGCAGGAATATCGAGGTAGCAGTAATGAGATTGACCTTGAATCTGTAAAGCATGACACCCATCAGGACACCGAGCATAAGGTAGATAACAGAGGTTGCGGCTACGCCCGGTCCAAAGGCAGTATCAGAGGACACTGCCTTAAATGTATGGGCAGTAATGTCCGTGAATGCAATAATGACATATATTAAGGCAAGCCAGACAAAAACGAGAAAAAGGATATGGGAGGTTGGAGACATATATTGTTTTATAAGTTCTCCTACGGATGATGCCTTGTGTCTTATAGAGGCAGCCAGGCTTGAGAAATCATGAACTCCACCGATGAATATAGAGCCTATGATAATCCAGACTATAGCAGGAAACCAGCCAAACCAGATGCCTGCTAAAATAGGCCCTACAATAGGCCCTGCGGCTGAAATAGCCGAGAAATGCTGTCCTAATAGCAAGGAGGGTTTTGTAGGGACATAATCGCAACCATCGTTTACACTGCATGCCGGTGTCTCTTGTTCGTCGTTTAGCTCGAGTCTCCTCGATAAAAACCTTCCATAGAAGATATATCCCAAAAGGAATATTAATATAGAGACCACTACTACAAAGGAAACCATCTAAATATAATATAAAAAATAAAAATTTTTTGTGTGTTAAACTAAAAAATGCCTTATGATTCATGCAGTAATGTCCTTATACGGGGTGTCAACTGGATAGGCGATGCAGTGATGACAATGCCTGCCTTAAAGGCACTGAGAAAGGCAATGCCTGAGGCAAGGCTCTCGCTTTTAGTCAAGCCATGGGTGTCTGAGCTTTTCAAGAAAGACCCCAACATAGATGAGCTTATCCTTTATGGCACTGAGTATAAGGGGCTCATGGGCAAATACAGGCTCTCAAGATACCTCAAAGGCAGGGGATTTTGCCTTGCAATACTTCTTCAGAATGCCTTTGATGCAGGCTTGATTACATATCTTTCAGGCATTCCCGAGCGCATTGGCTATAGAAGGGATGGAAGGGGACTTCTACTTACAAAACCCATACCATATGGAAAGGAAGACAGACAGATGCATCATATCCTCTATTACATCGAGCTTCTTAGAAGGGCAGGCATAAAAGCAGAGCCTATTGTGCCATGGATTTATCTCTCACTGTCTGAAAGGCTCGATGCAAGAAAGACCCTCGAAGGGCTAAGAAAACCTGTCTTAGGAATAAACCCGGGTGCAACTTATGGCTCGTCAAAAAGATGGTATCCTCAAAGATTTGCAGGTGTGGCACAAAGGTTTATAGAGGAATCTATTGGCAGTGTGGTCATATTTGGCGGAAGCTCCGAGATAGAAATCGCAGATGAGATTATGGGTCATTTGCCCGAGATGTATCATAGCCGGTGTGTCTCTATGGCAGGGAAGACCACTTTGAGACAGCTTATCTCTTTAATCTCTGAGTGTGATGTCTTTCTCACAAACGATTCAGGACCAATGCATATAGGCTATGCAGTTAGAACCCCTCTCGTTTCGCTCTTTGGCTCTACAGAGCCATCCCTTACAGGACCCCCTGAAAAGGGAAATATCGTTATTAAAAAGGACATAAGGTGCAGTCCGTGTTTTAAAAGGCAGTGTAAGGAAGACACTCTTAAGTGTATGGATGCCATAGGCATGGATGAGGTCTTTTCTGCGGTTAGAAATCTTATTCCTAAAAACAGGGCAGTGTTTTTTGATAGGGACGGAACACTTTGTAAGGATAAAAATTACCTCAATAACTGGGACGACTTCGAGGTGTTTGAGGATGTAAGTGAAGTTAGAAGACTGAAAGAAAAAGGCTTTAGACTTATCGGCATCTCCAATCAGTCGGGCATCGCAAGAGGCATAATAGATGAGGCATTTGTGAGGGACATCAACGATGTCTTCATAAGGCAGTATGGCTTTGATGAATTCTATTATTGCCCTCATCATCCAGATGAGCACTGTCCCTGTAGAAAGCCTGAGCCCGATATGCTTCTAAGGGCAAGGCTTGAGCATGGGATTGACCTTAAGGCATCATATATGATTGGCGATAAGTCTGCCGATATAGAGGTTTCAAATGCAGTAGGCTCAAAAAGCATACATATCCTCACAGGACAGGAGGAAAAAGGGCTCGATGCCGACTTCACTGCCACGAGCCTCAAACAGGCAGTGGAGTGGATTATCAAAGATGCGACAAAGGAGGTTTAATGAAAGGTAAGGCTGATATAAAGACAAAACTCTATCGGGCAGTCATAGAGTATGCAAGAAAAAACCATGCAGATGAGATAGATAAGGCATATGAGTATTTCTTTGAAGAAGAATACCCCGAGGATTTCCTTGAGGGCATAGCACTCGATATTGCATTCATAAACTTTGAGGATTATCTCATATGCGACTGGAAAACTGAAACCCACAAGACCCTTATTGACCTGTATATAAATGAAAATAAGAAACTCGATGACAGAGAGCTGAAGGTTCTTAATGAAATAAAGGACTCTGTGATAAGTCTTTATGAAGTGAGCTCAACGACACCTCATATAACCCTTAAAGACCTCATCCTCGATACAGAATTTAACTTGAAAGATAAGACCACTCGGTTTTCAGGAGGTGATATATTTGCAGGAAGGTTTTTTAAAATAAACAGGGGCTATTCCATGAGCAGGTGCGTTTATCCTTATGGAGGAAAGATGAAGAAAACAGTGCTTGAATACTTTAATAAACAATTTAATCGCTACATAAAGAACGAAAACCCCGATGGCACAAAAAAAGATTTCCTCAAATTTCACTCGGATGTCTTTAACACCATATGGGTGAGCGAACTTTACTCACAAAGAAAAAAATGACGCATTCCCACTTAGATATTACTCCTCGAAAGATACTCGTAATCAAGCCAAGCTCTTTGGGAGATGTGATTCACAGCCTTCCGTTTCTTAATTCAATAAGAAAATGTTTTCCTCAGGCAGAAATACATTGGGTTATTGCAAAAGAGTTTCAGGAGCTTCCCGATAGCCATCCAATGATAGATAAGCTCTGGGTGATAAACAAGGGTGAGTGGAAGGTGCCTTCAAAGGCATGGGATACCTTGAAGGAGGTAATGACCCTCTTTAGAGAGCTTAAAAAAGAAAGATTCGATATTACAGTAGACCTTCAGGGGCTTCTAAGAAGCGGGCTTATAACAATGGCATCGGGTGCTAAGATAAGGATAGGTCTTAAGGGTTTCAAAGAGGGTAGAGAAGGCAGCAGGTTTTTCTATACGCATAGGGTTTCTGGCGGAAAGTTTGTGCATGCAGTTGAAAGGTATATGAGGGTTGCAGATTTCTTAGGCTGTGATACCTCTGAGATTAAGTTTCCCCTTCCCGATGTGTCAAGTGTCTTGCCCATTGCCCCTCCTTATGCTGTAATTGTGCCGGGTGCAAGATGGCAGACAAAAAAATGGCGCTCCGAGAGATTCGGAGAGCTTGCCTCCATGCTTCCGATTAAATCCCTTGTCATCGGGACAAATGCCGATGATGCGATAGCAGATGAGATTGTAAAGGCATCAAAAGGAAATGCGGTTTCTCTGACAGGCAAGACAAACCTCAAGGAGCTGATTGGCATCCTAAAGAATGCAATGTTTGTTGTGTCCACTGACTCAGGGCCCATGCACATAGCATCGGCACTTAGTGTTCCTGTGTTTGCTCTGTTTGGCACGACAAGCCCTCTGAGAACAGGCCCTTACGGAGATATACATACCATTATAACAGCAGGACTGCCATGCGCTCCTTGCTTTAAAAAGAGATGCGATGACCTAAGATGCATGGATAAAATCACAGTTGAAATGCTCTATAATGCGATTAAAGAAAAAATAAAGGTTTAAAAGATTTTTACGGCATTATCTTTGCTTTTGCCTCATCTGCTACGACCACAATTATAAGGTTTTCGATGTCGAGGTATTTCTTAGCGGCTCTCAATATGTCTTCCTGTGTAACAGAGCTTATATAAAGAGGGTATTTTTCGATATAATCCATGCCTAATCCATAGAATTCGACAACTGCAAGAAAGTCCGATATCTTTCTCATAGTGTCGATTTTGCCTGCAAAACTGCCTATGAGGAATGCCTTTGCATCCTCGAGCTCAGCAGGCGTAACATTCTCTTCCCTTATCCTTTTTATCTCTTTTAGGATTTCGCTTATGACTTCGTTTGCGGATTCGTTTTTTGTCTGAACGACAACCTGAAATGCCCCGGAGTCTTTTCCGGGGGTAAAACTGCTGTGTATGTCATAAGCTAATCCCATCTCATCCCTTACAGACTGCATGAGCCTCGATGAGAACCCTCCGCCTCCGAGTATATAGTTCATGACAGAAAGGATATAGTAATCGGGATTATCCCTTTTTACTCCAAGTCCGCCAACTATTATGTTTGCCTGTGTAAGGTCTTTATCTATTTTGAGCATCTTTTTGGCAGGAGGTTTTGGCAGGGCATGCTTATGTAATGGAACATCGGCATTTTTCCATTCGCCTAAAAATCTCTTTACAAGGCTATCGAGTTCCTCATCCGTAAGGTCTCCTGCCACAGAAAGTATTGCATTATTTGGGACAAAATAATCCAGATAGAATTTAACTATGTCGGTCCTCTGGATATTTTTTAATGTCTCAGGAGAGCCCTGAATAAGTCTTCCATATGAGTGCTCTCCATAGAGTTCTTTTTTAAATGCCTTTTCTGCAATAAAAGATGGCATTTCCTCGTTCTGCCTGAGAGAGCCTTCGATGAGTTCTTTTTCTCTTTGTATCTCTTCTTCTGGGAAGGTCGGATTAAGGAGGACATCCGAGAGGAGTTCAAAACCCTTTTCTATGTCTTTCTTTAACACAGAAAGGGAGATGGTTGTGTAATCAGAGCCTGTGCTGGCAGAAAGGGAGGCACCGATGAACTCTATCTCCTCGCTTATCATGGATGCGGTTCTGTTTTTGGTTCCCTCTGTAAGGAGGCCTGCGGTGAGGCTTGCCAGTCCTGCCTTATCAGAAGGCTCATTAAGAGGGCTTGCCTTTATGAGAAGTGTAAGCATCACTATTGGCAGGTTATGCCTTTTGACATGAAGCACATTTAGTCCATTTGAAAGAACCCTCCGATTAATATCCAGTGCAGATGTTGAAGTGCTTAATATCGAAACGAGAGAGATTGTAAGGACGAATATGATTTTAGCCTGTTTCATTTCTCCTCCGGAATCAATATCCCGACTGTTCGGTTGTCTTCATGAAGGTATTTTTTTGTAACCCTCTGGAGGTCCTCTGGGGTAACCTTTCTTATGCCCTCGATATATTTATCCATAAGCCTCCAGTCACCTGCCATCTCGAACATCCCGATTAGTTGTGCCTGAAAGAATATCGAATCCTGTCCCATAATGAACTGTGATTCTATCTGGTTTTTTGCCTTCTGGACCTCAAAGTCGGTTGGAGGCTTTAGTTTTATCTCCTCTATCTCCTTAAATAGTGCCTGTTTTACCTCTTCTATGTCTCTATTAGGAAGTGCAACTGTCTCGAGGAAAAACAGGAATGGGTCTTTATTAATCCCGCTATAGCTTGCCCCTGTGCTCAATGCAAGTTTCTTTTCGTAAACAAGGGATTTATAAAGCCTACTGCTTTTTCCTTCTGAAAGAACGCCTGCAAGGACCTCAAGGCTATAAGCATCCTCGTCAGGGAAACTTGGGGTATGGTATGCGGTTAGGATATAAGGCAGTTCTGCCTGCTTTTTAAGGTAAACAATCCTCTGACCTTTCTGTGAAGGTTCTTTTGAGATATTTATCTTTCTTTGAGGTTTGGGCATGATATTAGAAAATCTCTCGGATACTTTTTTAAACATCTCATCAGGGTTGATGTCTCCTGAGATTATGATAACTGCGTTATCAGGGGAGTAATAGTTTTTATAGTAATCGTAGAGGTCCTGTCTTTCTATGATCTCGAGGTCTGACATCCAGCCTATAATAGGTGTGCGATAAGGATGAGTTCTGAATGCAGTGGAAACGACCTCCTCATAAAGCATGCTCTGAGGGTCATCCTCATACCTCAACCTTCTTTCTTCCATGACCACGCTAAGCTCGGCAAGGGTTTCATTCTCCTCGAGGAGAAGGTTTTGCATCCTGTCGGATTCAAGCTCTATCGAGAGGTCTATCTTGTTTGAGGGCAGGCGCTGAAAATAAACAGTGTAGTCTTTTGAAGTGAATGCATTATCAATGCCTCCAAATCTTTGCACCATTTGTGAAAGTGTCTTTGAGCCGTATCTTGGAGTTCCCTTAAAAGCCATATGCTCAAGGAGATGGCTGAGCCCTGTCTTACCTGATGACTCATTCCTCGAGCCGACACGATACCATATCTGAAATACTGCAATAGGTGCCTTATGGTCTTCGACCATCAGGACCTTGATGCCATTTGGGATCTTATACTCCCTTACACCAGCAAAGCAGAGGGATGGGATTATAAGTATGAGTAATAAAAAAGCAGGGATGAATTTACGCATAATCAAAACTGTTTAAGGAATCTCAGGTCGTTTTCAAAAAACAACCTTATATCCGATATCGAATATTTAAGCATGGCTATTCTTTCTATGCCTATCCCGAATGCAAACCCCGAATAAGTCTCCGGCTCATATCCAACTATTTCAAAGACCTTAGGGTTAACCATGCCTGCTCCAAGCACTTCTATCCAGCCCGAACCCTTACAGACACTACAGCCTTTACCCTTACAGAATATACAGCCTATATCTATCTCGGCAGATGGCTCTGTAAAGGGGAAAAAGCTTGGTCTGAATCTAACAGGCGTGTCTGGACCGAAGAACCTGTGGAGGAATGCCTCGAGCACTCCTTTTAGATGGCTGAAGGATATATCGGTATCGACCATCAGTCCTTCTATCTGATGAAACATTGGCGTGTGGGATATGTCTGCATCGCACCTGTAGACCTTTCCCGGTGCTACGAATCTTAGAGGGGGTTTTTCCCTCTGCATGACCCTTATCTGAACAGGAGAGGTATGGGTTCTGAGGAGCACATCTCCGCCAAGATAGAATGCCTCGGGCATTTCCTTTGGATGGGGCTCGGCTATGTAGAATGTATCTTGCATGTCTCTTGCAGGGTGGTCTTTTGGAATGTTCAATGCCTCGAAATTATAATAGTCAAGCTCAACCTCAGGGCCTTCTTCGACACTAAAGCCCATACTTATGAATATGGTAATAATCTCATCGAGGGTTTTACTTACAGGATGAGGTCTTCCCGGAGAAATGAATTTCCCTGGCAGTGTAACATCTATGTTTTCTGTGGACTGCCTATCCTTAATCTCTTTTTCTTTAAGATAAGCCTTTTTTGAGGCAATGCCTTCCTGAAGGAACTCTTTTAGCTCATTAATGGCTTTTCCAAAGGATGCCTTCTCTAAGGGAGGCAGTTTGCCTAAAAGTTTTAGTTTTTCTGTAAGGATGCCCTTTTTTCCTGTGTATCTGACCCTAAGCTCCTCAAGCTCTGCCATGGTTGAGACAGAGCCGAGGTCTTCAATAAAGGACTCCTTGATGTCGGAAATCTCTTTCACCGAGATTAAGCCGCAAGTTCCTTTTTAGCAACCTCTGCAAGCTCTCCAAATGCCTTTGGGTCCTTATAAGCCATATCGGCAATGGCTTTTCTGTCAATGCCGATAGAGGCTTTTTTGAGTCCTCTCATGAGCTGGCTATATGTAATGCCCAATTCCCTCGATGCAGCATTAATCCGCACTATCCAGAGAGCTCTAAAGTCCCTTTTCTTTGCCTTTCTGTCATTGTAGGCATAGCTTAAGGCTTTGTCTACGGCTTCTGTTGCAATTCTAAAGAGCCTGCTTTTTGCACCATAATAGCCTTTTGCCTTTTCAAGTATATTTTTTCTTCTTCTTCGGGTCTTAAACCCACCTTTTGCTCTCGGCATCTATTAATACCTCCTCCTTTGTTGACTTATACATTAAGAAGCCTTTTGACACTTCGCTTCATATTTGCTGACACAGTAGTGGAGGTCCTCAGCCTCCTTGTTCTTTTTGAGGGCTTGCCTGTTAAGAGATGGCTTTTGTATGCCCTGCTTCGTTTAATCTTGCCCCCGCCTGTAACCTTGAATCTCTTTGCGGCTCCCCTATGGGTCTTAATCTTTGGCATATACTACCTCCTCTATGCCCCAAAAAATCTTACGGTTTTTTGGGGACCCCTTTTCATTTTGGTGCAATGACCATTGTAATAGTGTTTCCTTCGTGTTTTGGCGATTGCTCTATGTTGAATTTTCCTGTAAGAATCAGTATCAGTTTGTCAAATACCTTCATCCCCAAATCGGGTCTTACCCTTTCTCTGCCTCTAAAGAACATAGATACCTTTGCCTTATTTCCGTCATCGAGAAATCGTCTTATGTTTCTCACCTTGAGTTCGAGGTCATGCTCATCTATATGTGGCCTTATCTTTACCTCTTTAATGCCTCCTGTCCTTTTTGCCGTGTGCTTTTTGCTAAGCTGGTATTTGTATTTTCCAAAGTCCATTATCCTGCACACAGGAGGCTGAGCATTCGGTGCCACTTCAACGAGGTCAAGGTCCTTTGAGATGGCTCTTTCGAGTGCCTCACTGGTTGGGACGATGCCTATCTGTATACCGTCTGCATCTACAAGTCTGACCTGCTTTACCCTGATAGTCTCGTTTACCCTGATGTCTTTACTTATGTTTTCACCTCCTGGCTTTTATTTCTTCCTTCAGGGACTTTATGAATTCGTCATCCGTAAAAGTGCCAATGTTTTCACCTGTTCGCCTTCTTACGGAAAGGAGGTTGTCCCTAACCTCTTTATCCCCTATTATAACCAGATAAGGGATTTTTCTGATAGTAGCCTTCCTGATTTTATATCCTATTTTTTCGTTTTCAGTATCTGCCTCTGTCCGTATGCCTTCTCCTTTAAGTTTCAGAGCGAGTGCATTTGCATACTCGGAATGCCTCTCTGCAATAGTAAGGACAGTCGCCTGAACAGGCGAAAGCCAAAGGGGAAATACACCTCCGTAATGCTCTATGAGGATTCCAAAGAACCTTTCGAGCGAGCCCATTAGGGCGCGGTGTATCATTATTGGTCTGTGCTGTCCTCCATCTCTACCCCTATAAGTTATGTCAAACCTTTCAGGAATATTAAAGTCCACCTGTATGGTAGAACACTGCCATGGTCTACCCAAAGAGTCCTTAACCTTTATGTCTATCTTCGGACCATAGAAGACTCCTTCTCCCGGGTCTATCTCATAAGAAAGCCCCTTTGCCTTCAGCGAAAGTATAAGGGCATTTGTTGCCATCTGCCAGCTTTCAGGAGTTCCTACATACTTTTCAGGCATCGTAGAAAGAAAGATATTATAGCTTTCAAAGCCAAATGTTCGCAACATAAATAAAGTAAACTCCAGCACACCTAAGACCTCATCCTCGATTTGGTCTTCTCTACAAAATATATGTGCATCGTCCTGTGTGAAGCCTCTTACCCTCAGAAGCCCATGTAGCACGCCTGAGCGTTCAAACCTGTAAACAGTGCCGAGCTCTGCATATCTTATCGGAAGGTCGCGGTAACTTCGAAGAGAGCTTTTGTATATGTAAATATGAAACGGACAGTTCATAGGCTTTAGCTCATAGTCTATATTTTCAATCTCCATGGGGGAGTACATGTTTTCTCTGTAGAAGTCCCAGTGCCCGCTTTTTTGCCATAGATTGAGTTTTGCGATATGTGGCGTGTAAAGGAGCTTATAGTCTGCTTTTTCGTGCTCCTGCCTCCAGAAGTCCTCGATGGTCTTTCTTATGAGCGCACCGTTTGGGTGCCATAGGATAAGTCCTGGGCCGATGTCATCGGACATGCTGAAAAGGTCAAGCTCTTTTCCGAGCCTCCTATGGTCTCGCCTCTTAACCTCTTCAAGGAAATTAAGGTAGTCTTTAAGTTCGCTCTCGCTCGGAAATGCAGTGCCGTAGATTCTCTGAAGCATTATTCCTCTTTTTTCATCTCCCCGCCAGTAGGCACCTGCCACATTGAGGAGCTTGAATGAAGTCAACTTCCCTGTGCTTTCGATATGAGGACCCCTACAAAGGTCAATAAAGCCATCCTCCTCATAGAGAGAGACAGTATCCTCCTTTATCTCCTCGAGCAGTTCCACCTTATAGACCTCATTTATACCTTTGAAGAATTCAATAGCATCGGTCCTCTTCATTGTCTTTCGTATGAAGGGATTATTTTTTTTAATTATTTCCTGCATCTTTTTTTCTATCTCTTTAATGTCTTCGGTGGTAAGTGCTCTTTCGCCGATGTCAAAGTCATAGTAGAAGCCTTCCTCTGTCGAAGGACCTATGCCGAGTATTGTCTGAGGAAAAAGCTTTTTCACTGCATGTGCCATTATATGGGATGCACTGTGCCTTAAAACCTCCAGTGGCTTTTTTGAGTTTGCCTTACTAATCTCCAGTTTTATCTCAGACCTCCAGTCCTTCATTAAAAGAAAAACTATATATAATATATGATTTTACCTTAAGATTTCAAATAATGCCGATAGGTAGGGGGTAGTGGGAATCTTATATTTCTTTAAATCTTCCCTCAAGTTTTTTCATAAGAGCAGGCATTGTTGTGTATTCCATCACCTCAAGTCCCAATCTATGAGGCTCAAACGGTCCGTGATGTCTCATATAGTTTGCAATGTCATTTGCCCTTTTTCTTACCTCATCAAACGCAGGGTCATCGAACATATCCCTTGGACCAATAAGTTTTCCATTGTTAATCTGAAACCCTGCTGAAATAACCCTCGGTGGTCCATCAAACCTCGATGGGTTTGCCTCATAAAAAGGCACAGGCATCAGTGGGCCATGGTGACTGCCTCTCATCCAGCCCTCGACAAGATGCGGAAAGGTAAATGGCTCGAGGACCTCTCCAACTGCTGGTAGCCCAGACTGGCATCTTACAATCATTACAGGGTCGTCTTTTCCAACATATTTGCCTGCTATCTCGGATAGCTTCTGTGTAGAGGCAACTGCTGAAATCTCTCCGTCTTTCCTTCTTACAGTCTTAATCATAAACCTACCTACTGCACCTATGAACATCAGAAGGTCATACATCTCCTCTGGGCATGAAAGGGTTATGCTTTTATGCTCCCTAATATCTAAGACATCGAACATAAAGCCTTCGTGCATCGAGGGGTCTATCACAAGGCCTGCTGTATTGAATGGGTCTGCAAATATTCTAAAAAGTGGAAGGTTCCACGCCCCCGGAGAGGTCTTATCAGCCATGAAAATGAGCACAGGCTCGCTTTTTCTTTCCTCAAACTCCATCTCAGCCACACCCGGGCCAAGACCCTTTATAGTGCCTGTGAATGCATCCTTGAGGATGTCCTGTCCTGCACCATAGAGCTTAAGCTCCTTTGCAACCTCTGTACATGAAAGGAATGTGTTCCATGCAAGCTCGTGAATTTCTTTAGAATCAGTGCCTTTTTTGTGCGTCATGATAAGCTCAAGGTCATCCCCGCACCTTGTCACATGAAAATCGATAAGGAGTCCTTTGTCCAAAGCAGAGGAAAGCTTTTCCCTTGCCTTATCCATGAGGTCTGAATGAATGCTTGAATGCCCTACATATCCACCTACATCTGCCTTTATGACACTTAGTGTAATCATAACCCCTCCTTTTTTAGATTTTAGCAGATACCCCCAAATTATTATAGATGTGTGATAAACTAATTTGTTATGAATTCATACATCTTTAGTACGCTCAAGCAGGTAAAACGGCTTATAGTAATAGTGCTTGGATTCACAGTGCTTTTAATCGGTATAACACTGATTGTGCTTCCAGGACCTGCTGTAATTGTAATCCCGATTGGGCTTGCAACCCTGGCAACAGAGTTTCTCTGGGCAAGAAAACTGCTCCACAGAGTCAAAAACACCATCTTAAACACTGTCAATAAAAACCTTTTAAAATAAGCCTTTTATAGAGTTTTTTCAGGGTCTCGATTTAGTGCTACAATCTATTTATGCCTGATATATTTATCGGCTGTTCGGGCTTTCATTATGGGCACTGGGAAGGGAATTTCTATCCCAAGGGATTGCCTAAGTCGAAATGGCTTGAATTCTATTCAAAGAATTTCTCAACAGTAGAGCTGAATGTTACATTCTACAGACTTCCAACCGCAAATACATTCCTTGACTGGTATAAAAAAACACCCCATCCATTTACATTCTCGGTTAAAGGAAGTAGATTCATTACTCATATAAAAAGGCTGATTGAGCCTTCAGAGCCTCTCAGGGCATTCATGGAAAGGGCAATGGCACTGAAGGAGAAATTAGGCGTTATATTATGGCAGTTCCCTTCTACATTCAAGGCAGATATAGAGCGTCTAAAAAAGTTTCTTACCGACCTTAGACATTATGGATTAAGAAACGCATTTGAATTCAGAAACGAGACATGGATTAACAGAGAAGTCATATCGCTTTTTGAAAAAGAAGGTGTCTCCCTTTGCATGGCTGACTGGCCACCTTTCCTAAAGGAGCTTCCTATTACAGCAGACTTTCTCTATATCAGAAGACATGGCGAAGGAGGCAGTTATGCCACCTGCTATTCCGACGATGAGCTTAAAAAGGATGCATTACGGATTAAGAAATATCTTAAACAGAGTAAGGATGTCTTCATCTATTTTAATAACGATGCATTTGGCTATGCACCTAAGAACGCACTGAGGCTAAGGGAGTTGATTAAATAAGCTTATTGACTGCTCTATGTGCCCATCTCCCAGCTTGCAAGGTATTTCTTCTGCTCTACAGTAAGGGTGTCTATTTTAATACCCATTGCCTTGAGTTTAAGTCTTGCAATATCTTTGTCTATTTTTTCAGGGACGCTATAGACCTTGTTTTGAAGCTTTCTATAGTTTTTCGCCATGTACTCTGCACAAAGCGACTGATTCGCAAAGCTCATATCCATGACCTGTGAGGGATGTCCCTCTGCTGCCGCAAGGTTCACGAGCCTTCCTTCTCCAAGGAGATAGATTCTCTTTCCATTTCTGAGTGTGAATTCCTCGACAAAATCCCTTATAACCCTTCTTGCCTTTGACATCTTCTTTAGCGAAGGTATATCAATCTCCACATTGAAATGTCCTGAGTTTGCAACTATTGCACCGTCTTTCATAACTTTAAAGCACTCCTTGGATATCACATTTACATCTCCTGTGACAGTAACGAATATATCGCCGATTGAGGAGGCATCCTTAATAGGCATAACTATGAAGCCATCCATCGTTGCCTCAAGTGCCCTTAGCGGATTGACCTCTGTAATAATGACCCTTGCTCCCATGCCTTTTGCCCTCATGGAGACACCTTTTCCGCACCAACCATACCCTGAAACAACAATCACAGAGCCTGCATAGAGCCTGTTTGTTGAGCGCATTATGCCATCTATCGTTGACTGTCCTGTGCCATACCGATTGTCAAAAAGATACTTTGTATATGCATCGTTGACTGCTATGATTGGATACGCTAAGACCCCATGCTCAGACATAGCCCTTAGCCTGATTACGCCTGTGGTTGTCTCTTCTGTGCCTCCGATAACATGCTTAAGGAGGGCTCTTTTTTCTTTGTGAAGCGTTGACACTAAGTCTGCTCCGTCATCCATTGTAATATGAGGTCTTAGGGAAAGGGCATCGTTTATATGTCTGTAATAGGTCTTATTGTCCTCGCCTTTTATGGAGAAGGTGGGGATTTTGCTGTGGGCAACTAATGATGCGGCTACATCGTCCTGTGTGCTTAAGGGGTTAGATGCGCAGAGGGAAACCTCTCCGCCTCCTGCCTTAAGGGTCTCCATAAGGTTTGCCGTCTCTGTTGTGACATGAAGACATGCGGCTATCTTTATCCCCTTAAGTGGTTTTTCTTTTGAAAACCTTTCTTTAATGCTTTCTAAAACCGGCATGTCCTTTGATGCCCATTCGATGCGGAGTCTGCCTTTTTTTGCTAAAGTAATATCTTTTATATGGTGTTTGAGCATTTTTTTAGCCTTTCCTCAAGGCATCTGCCTTGTCTGTTTTCTCCCATGTAAAGTCAGCATCGTTTCTTCCGAAATGGCCGTATGCCGCAGTTTTTTTGAATATTGGCCTTCTGAGGTTCAGCGACTCTATCATGTCCTTTGGGACAAAGGAAAAGTTTTTCCTTATGCGGGAGACTATCTCTGCATTATCGATCCTCTCGGTGCCGAATGTGTCAACGAGTATAGAGACTGGCTCAGGAATACCTATTGCATATGCAATCTGCACCTCAACCTTGTCTGCAAGTCCTCCTGCTACAATGTTTTTTGCAACATACCTTGACATATATGCGCCTGAGCGGTCAACCTTTGTAGGGTCTTTACCTGAGAAGCATCCGCCTCCATGACTGCCAACACCGCCATAGCTGTCAACTATAATCTTTCTTCCTGTAAGCCCTGTGTCGCCCATTGGCCCGCCTACGACAAATCTGCCCGTAGGGTTTATATAATATTTTATATTCTCTTCATCGAGAAGCTCCTTTGGGACAATAGGCTTAATGACCTTCTCTATGATGTCTTCTTTCATCTCCTTAAGGGTTATATCAGGGCTATGCTGTGAGGACACAACTATCGTATCGACCCTAAAGGGGATACCGTCCCGATATTCGATAGTGACCTGTGTCTTTCCATCAGGTCTCAGATAGCCTAATATGTCTTTCTTTCTTACCTCTGAAAGTCTCATTGCAATCTTATGGGCAAGCATGATAGGCAGGGGCATTAGCTCAGGGGTTTCATTACAGGCATAGCCAAACATAAGTCCCTGGTCTCCTGCGCCTCCAACATCAACGCCTAAGGCAATGTCAGAGGACTGCTCATGTATGGATGTAATCACTGCACAGGTCTCATAGTCAAAGCCGTATTTAGCCCTCGTATAGCCAATGTCCTTTATGGTCTCCCTTACTATGGATGGTATCTCGACATAACAGTTTGTCGTTATCTCGCCTGCAACAAATGCAAGGCCTGTTGTTACAATAGTCTCGCATGCCACCCTTCCATAAGGGTCTCTCGCTATTATTGCATCTAAGACGGCATCCGATATCTGGTCGGCAATCTTATCCGGATGTCCTTCTGTCACTGACTCTGAGGTGAAATAAAAATTCTTTCCTGCCATATTTGCCTCCTTAATTCGGTAAATAAGTAGCTAATCAGAATTATAATTCTACCTTAAAATATATAAAAAATAAAAGTGGTTGTATGGGTTCAGGATGTATGAGACTCTGATTGCAACAACCTGCTTTTCAAAAATCGTTACCATCTTCCTTTTTTATATGTTCATTCTCAAACTCCATTTTCATCTGTTTTCTCTTTTAATTCAATAGTTTTATCATCCTTTTGAGTGTTCAAGCGTTCATTCTCCTTTTTTAGCTCTTCAAGCTCCTTAACGCCTCTATCTCAACCCCTCCAACTATCGTTATATAAGCTATAATCTATTCAAACTATAGTTATTAGTATAAAGGATGGATTTGGGTTTGTCAAGAGGTTTTTTCTGTCGGTGCAACCTGCTAACATAGGTAACACATTAACCTATGTCCAGGTTGAACAGGGGGTGAATTACTACTGCTCTCCTACACTGAGAAATTCCCTTGCATCCCTATCTAATTCATTTATATTCTGAGCAAGTGGCACATCCGAAACTATCCCCTGTGGATAATCTTTCATAAAACAAAACTCAATTCCCCTTACGATTGCATCATGGGAATAAGCTGAAAAGAAATTTATAAGCTCAGGATACTTTTTCTTTAAATAATCTGCTATCTGTATTGCCCGATTAGTCTTCATTAAGTTTTCCACCAGTTGCTAATATCAGTAGCAACGCCAGAAGCTTAGATAACTTGCGCTAAAAATCCATGTGCCACTGTAAGGGCATGAGCCTACAGGGTCAAGCCAACACCCTGCTGTGCAATTTGCGTTAATAGAGGAGTCTAATATATACCAGCCATAATCATATCTATAACGATACCCACCTGAAAAAACATAACAAGAACCACCAGGGCAAGCACCCCATGTATAGGCATGCCTACATATTTGGTTTTCTAATGACCAGGTTCCTGCATCTGTAATTCTTACCTGCTGTGAACTTACTATTCCACAATCAGAACAATTAGCTGTAACCACCAATGTTCCGCAAGCAGTAGAGCCAGCAGTTAATACCCCATCCTCTGTAATTGTGCTATTGCCAACCACACTTCTTTGAGTAGCAGAGACAGACCATTGGGCGCTACAATAGGCAGGCGAGCCATCTTCATTAACCACCTTATAATCATTACTTTGATTCCTCAGCATTGTGTCCTTTGCCTGGGTTCCGTCCTCGTTTACTATGGTAATGGTAGGCTCACAGCCAATTAATACTTTCTTTCCTACTATAGCGTCCTGTTCTTCTCCCATAGTGCCACTAAATACGAGGATGTATTCTCCCTCGGTCTTGGTCTCTGGTGCAGAGGGTGGCTGAAATGAAACACTCTCATTTCCATATGCGGGAATATTAAGAGTCCAATTGGCTATCTTGTGTCTTTCATTGTTTATGTCGTCATAATGAAGTTCAAATGTTCCGCTCATTGGCTCAGATGTGAGGTTTTTGATTATATACCAGCCAGGGTTAGGAGCACGCTTCATATCAATCTCACTTCTAAAGAAATAATCAAGTAGTCCTGCGGAGTAGCCAACTGCACGGGGGATGAGAAAGTCTGAGTAGTCTTTGTGAATATAATCGTTCAATGAGTATACCCTTTGACCGGTAAGCTGATTCATTTCAAAATCAAAATATGAGTATGCTGATAGTCGTGTTAGGGGAGCAGAAAGTTGTGGACGGTAATTGTCTGTAACATACCCCTGAAGATACCTAACTTCAACACTTATCTGCCCTAAATCGGGGTCATTAATTGTCTCTGTCGTAACCCACTCTCCAATACTTACCGGCAAAGTATATTTGCCATCGTCTATGTTTGTATTACGGCTCAGAAAATTCCTATTAGTAAACTCAGCAAGTCCTTTACCGTTGTTTACCCAGAAGGTATCAAAGTTATTGAATGTGGTGTTGTCAACCGGAAGATAGCCGTCATATTTAAGAGGAATCCTTTTATTTACCGCATCTCTTGTATATTTTTCATACATATCGCGCTGTTGTTGCAGAATATTTTCAAAATAATAGGGATGAGGGTCGTTTCTTGTATGGGCAGGGACTGCTATGTCTTGAATAAGATGAATTATCTGACCCAATCTTCTAAAAACATGTGCAAATGCGGATTCCCTATCCTTTGAATCTGTGTTAGTTAGAGCTAAATAGTAATAATCTCTTGCACTGTTCCAATTATATGCATTATTTACATCACTCTTTCCCCATTGTAGGGAAGGCTTGCCATATGTGATACCACTATAATTTAACCCCTGCCCTGTAGTAGGGTCATAAAAGTGATGGAGCCAGCGTGGAGCGTCGTCTTCCCAACGGCTACCTTCTTTTATCCAATCCCTTCCAGACCGCTTATCAAATTCTGCATCTAAAGAAATCCCTAAATTATTTTTAAGGTAATCGCTAATTATTGACCTGTTAATTGCATTTTTAGTTATTTCCCAATGGATATTTTTCTCATAGGTTAAACCATGGATGGGTAAGAGTAAAATCACTGCAATTATAAAAAGGATTTTTTTCACTTTTTAGCCTCTGATAGCCTTTTTTCGATTTGCTCCAAATAAATAAATCGCTCCCTAAACTTTGTTGGTAGAAGTAAATATTCTTTTTTAATCGCTTCAATTAATACAATCGAATCACTTTTACTTAAGTAATCAATAAGATCATAGAGTCGCCCGGCATTTTCCATTGTTTCTAAATTTTCAATTCTTTCCTCACCCGTATGAATCCCTTTCAGTTTTGCAGGATTAATGCTATTTTCTTCTTTAATCCTTTTCTTTTCCTCTTCTGTTTTAGACATATCGTCAGGATAGCCTGCTCTCGCTATTTTATGAGACCAATATACTTTATATCCCGGCTTGTATATCACAATCTTCGGTGCAAGCCCATGCATCACACATGCCAATTTCCACGGCTTAAAGGTTGTCCATGATGGAATTGTAAAATTGCCTTCTTTATCCGTCCTTGACAGAAGTATCTTTGCATAGCCTCCAAACCCTTCACCCGGAATTTGTGTAAGTTCCCACATGCCAACAACAATTGCCCTTTCTATGGGCTTCCCGCTCTCAACATCAATCACAGAGCCCTTTATCTCTTTGTCATGAAAGAGTATCCACTGGTCAGCTTGACAACTGGAAGTAAATGTCAAAATGAAAATCACTGTTGCTGACAAAGCAACTATCTTTAAAAGCTTTCTATTTTCCATAATCCATTTTCATCCTTCACAAAGTAGATAAAGTAAGTAATCTCTCTTATCTGACCGTTTAAACTTTCACGATACCGATTTAATTCGTTTCTCCAATTTTCCACTAAATGTGGTTCGGAAAATGTCTTCATAATAGTATCAGAATGTTCATTGAATATTTTGTACAATTCTAAAAAATATGGTTTTAATCTTTTAAATTCCGCCTTATTATTGTCTTTAAAATAATCATGGTAATAACGAGTTCTGTAAAGCAAGCCCAAATAACCATTTATCATAACTTCGCCATTAATGTCTTTCCGTTCTTTATTGCTTAAATAAATTTTGATTGTGCCTTTCAGCGGTATTTCCTCGCCGGGCCTATATATGAACGGATTATCTCTTAAGACATCCTTCTTTTTAGATAGTTGAAGATATTCTAGTGCATAAATATAACCTTCTTTTAAAAAAAAGACACTTCTTTCATCTGCCCATCCTCCGGAGTATTTCTTGTATAGTTTCATAATAAAGAACCCATTTTTGTCTGTTTTGGCAATCTGCATTGAATCGGGTCGGGAATTAGGACCTCCTAAATTGAATCGTTGTCCAAATGAATAATAATCAGTAAAACAAATTACATATGCATTCTCTATCGGCTTGCCTGATTCTTTATCCAAAACATACCCTTGGAAGCCGGACAGCACAAAACCTTCTGCGCATACAGCGTAAGAAATTAGGAAAATAAATACGAATTGAATTGTGAAGCTTACAGTTGATACGGCCGATATCTTTAAAAGCTTTCTATCTTCCATAACCCACTCTTGTCCTTCACAAAATAGATAAAGTAAGTAACCTCTCTTATCTGACCGTTTATACTTTCAATTCTGCTAATCCTATACTCAGCTACATCTTGAAGAACATAGTCCATTTTTATCTCACCCATATTGGAAGCTATTGAAGGTAAGCGGTCTTTAAGGGCTATCAAAATTTTTTCATATTTTCCTTTTGAGGACTCATCAAAACTCCCCATCGCCCCTTCCACATCCCCTTCTGCCAACTCACTCTTCATCCCCTCCCACTTCCCTTTAAGCAAAGCATCCATCTCTGCCCTTGAAAGCACAGTGATTGCAATCACATCCCAATAGCTATTGCCTTGACTGTCTGTAACTACTACTGTTGGATAAAAAATTCCCTCTAAGGTATATGTATGGCTTATATCCTCAAAAGAAGCTCCTGTCCAGTCAACTATTCCATCTCCTTCAAAATCCATCTGATATGACGAAGGAGTAAGGTTTGAAATTGAGGCTGAGAAATAGGCTGTAAGAGGTGCAATGCCTGATTCAATGTTTGAAGATAATTCTATATAGCTTACTGGCATTACTGCATTAACTGTTATAGAGCTTGTAGTGGTTCTTAGTGCATCCTTTGCCGTGACAGTGATTGTATTTGCTCCTTCAACTAATGGCACATTGCTAACAACAAACTGATTGCCATAAACATCTGCCACTATTCCATTTACAGTTACCCCTAACTCTCCTATGAAATTTTCTATTGTTCCAGTTACTATCACCTTTGGGCTTGATATTGTCTCTCCGGCAG
>JACQZC010000018.1 GCA_016207905.1 Nitrospirota bacterium
TATCAAGCACGACAGATTCTTAATTCCATAAAATAAAATTTAAATTCTAATTATTAATACCTGCATAATAATGTCCGTTTTCGCTGTCATTCCCGCTTGTCGGGAATCCTTCCGACTTGTTCGGAATCAAAAGAAAGATTCTGGACAAGCCAGAATGACCTTAATCCTGAGGGTATAGGACATAATATTACAGGTTTCATTAGTAAAGAGGGTAGCAGATTACTCTGCCGCCCTCTTTGAGTTTACTTTTCCTATTTTCTCTGGTCGTGAGGAACCATTACATCAGTAGATGCGGTTGAGCTATTCCCTGCATTAAATGTCAAGCCAATTTAGAAATGTCCTACTTTGGTTAATTAGAACATTATCATTTTGGCAGGACATATCTTAGTAGGCTCGTAGGGCTCAAGCGGAAAACTTAATATAGTTTTCCCATCGGTAAAGAAGCTCTCTTGTGGCCCTCAGGTCTTTTGCACAGTACCTTGCAATGTCGGTATATCTTTTGTTATCGAAAAGCCCCTTGACCTCATAGCCCGTAATCTCCGACTTTGGGCTTTCTATGCCGAATGTCTTACACCACATATCGAGGTTAAACTTTCTTTTTACTGCTCCGAAAAATGTAAGCTGGTCAAGGAGGTCTATATGAGGGCCGCTATACCTGTTGGGCATAAGGTCTCTTAATGGCTTTATCTTATGAACCGCAGAGCGTACGAGTATGAATGGGCAGTCAAATGCCCTTCCATTGAATGTTATGAACGCCTTGCATGACTTTACTGCTCCCCAGAATTTAGTCAGGATGTCTTTTTCAGAGCATATTTCATACCTTATGCCGTCTTCTTCGAATGGTAAAAGAAGCTCATCTGCCTGAAAGTAAACCGCACCCTTTTGGGTCTCGGGATTAAGCATTCCAATGGCAATTATCTCGCCTGTGAGGGGATAAAAAGAAAGGCTTTCCTTGACCTCTTGAATTTCCCTTTCGGTCTCTGCCCATCTGAGAAGATATTCCCTCGTGGCGTCATCGAGTGAGTCAAAGTCCTTGCCAACTGTCTCTATGTCAAAGATGACCCTTGTCACTGACTTCAGGCTATTTTGCCAAGCCCTTAAAGACATGCCATGTCTTAAGGATGTCTATTGCCCTTTGAAGCTGGGTGTCGTCTTTCTCTTGCACCTCTGTTAAGATTGCCTTTTCAGGCTCTTCCTCGTCTGTGTCTTCCTTTTCGTTTTTCAGATGCCTGTCAAGGTCTTTTTCCCTCATAATTGGATGTTCTTTTTCGCCGTTTTTTGCCTCGAGCTTTACCACTATGTCAGGGGTGATACCTGTTGACTGTATGGATGTTCCTTTTGGGGTGTAATATCTTGCAGTCGTGAGCCTGAGTCCTGTGCCCTCGCTTAATGGTATTACGGACTGCACAGAGCCTTTTCCAAATGTCTGTGTGCCTAATATGACTGCCCTGTTCCAGTCCTTAAGTGCTCCTGCAACTATTTCCGAGGCACTTGCACTTCCCTGATTTACAAGCACCACCATAGGCAGGGACGAGACCTCTTTACCTCTTTCTGTCCTGTAGTCAATCCTATCTCCGCCCCTGCTTTTCAGATACACGATTAGCTTTCCCTCAGGCAGAAAATTGCCCGTAACATCTATAGCACTCTGAAGAAGTCCCCCGGGATTATTCCTTAGGTCTAAGACGATAGAGGTTATGTTTTCCTCTGCAAGTTTCTTTATGGCAGTAGAAAGGTCATTCGAAGTGGCTTCCTGAAACTGAAGAATTTTTATATAGCCGATATTGCCTTCTATAACCTTGCTCTTGACGGATTTTACTTTTATGATTGCCCTTGTAATAGTGATGTCCTTTGGTGCATCCCAGTCATCTCTTACGATTGTAATCGTAACATTAGTGCCCTCGGGTCCACGCATCCTTTTGACAGCATCCTGAAGGCTTATGTCCTTCGTAAGTTCTCCGTTTATCTTGATAATCCTATCTCCTGCCTTTATCCCTGCATTCCATGCAGGTGTGTCCTCTATGGGTGATATGACAGTAAGAACGCCATTCTTTATGCCAACCTGTATGCCTAATCCTCCAAACTCTCCTTTTGTCTCTACCTGCATGTCCTTATACTCATCAGGCGTAAGAAAGGCAGAGTGCGGGTCAAGAGAGCTCAGCATGCCTTTTATAGCATTGTATATTAAGTCTTTCGTATCAACGGGCTCTACATAGTTTCTCTTTATAACGGAGATAACCTCTGTAAATGCCTTAAGCCCCTCATATGTTTCTGCCTCTGCGCTTACCTCTGCCCATTTGGTTATAAACATCACGGCCAGTGCTATGATGAGCACAAAGGCACCTACTACAAGTCTTTTCTTAGTTTTAATAGACATTATCTTAAACCTCCAGTTTTATCTTGCCCTTAGCCACTGTGCCGGGTCGAGGGGCTTCCCTTTATATCTTATCTCAAAATAAAGAGACGGTGCATTAAGCATCAGGGATTCGCCCACCCTGCCGATATTAGTGCCTCTTTTTATTATATCTCCAATCTTTAAAAAAATCTCGGATAGATTTGCATAAAGGCTGTGGTATCCATCTCCATGATTTACTATGACCAGCTGCCCATATCCCTTAAACCATTCTGCAAAGACCACCTGTCCATCGGATATAGACCTTGCAGAAACAGAAGGAGGAGTCTTTATGTATATGCCGTTTCTAAATACGATTGTATTGAACTGGGGGTCTTTCTGCCTGCCATAAGGGATGGCAACCTCTCCATCCACGGGCCATGGAAGTTTACCCTTGAAGTTTCTGAAGCCAGTTGCAGTAAATGTCTCTTTCTCCTCGGATTTCCTTATAATCTCAATAAGCCTTTTAGAGGACTCTTCCATCTCCTTAACCAATTGCTCATTCAATACCATTTCCTTTTTTATAGAGGCAAGGAGTAACTCCTTTTCTTTTTTCCTTGTCGAGACAACCTCTATGGTATTTTTGAGCTGGTTTTCCTGTGCCCTCTGTTTTACATAAAGGCCCTCTATTGCCTTTTGCTTTTCGTGGAGGGCTTTAAGGTCTGTGCTGACTGTCTGTATCGTTTTATGTTCGTGAACGGTAAGTCTCTGGATGTATTGAAGTCTTCGTATGAGCTGTGAGAAGTCCTCCGAGGAGGCAAGCAGAATGAGGGCATCCCCAAGGTTGCCATATTTATAAAGTGCACGGAGCTTCTTTTTCATCCAGCCTTTTTGCTTGGCAAGCTTTGCCTCTATCTTGGAGATTTCGGCTCTGACCTTTTTTATATTGGATTCCGTTTCCCTTAGGAGTTGACTTTGCTTGTTCAGGTTTGACTCTGCATTAAGAATCTGGAGATTGGCTTTTTCAAGCTCACCTAAGGTAGAGACCTCGGACTTTTTAATATCCTTTAGTTTTTTCTGATGTGCCTTAATCTTTTCCTGAAGCTCATTGAGCCTTTGCTCCGCATCCTCGGCAAATGCAGTTTCCCGAAGGAAAAATAAAAACCCAAAAAGCACTGCAAAAACAAGAAATAGCTTCCTTCGCATTTTTATTAAAACCTTATTCTGCCCAAGGCAATTACTGCACCCACAAGCCCAATAAGAAGCCCTGTTAGGGGAACATAAAAGACCGTCTCGACAGGCACTGACATGGACTGTAGCGCAGGAAAGCTCTCGGACAGCTTGAGAGTAATGAAATACTTGAGCATGAGGATGCCTGCAAGGGCAGTAAGCCCTGCTACTGCACCAATTGCACCGCCCTCGATGATGAAGGGCGCCCTTATAAAGCCCTTCGTTGCACCCAGAAGCTGAAGGGTCTCTATCTCTTCTTTTTTTCTATAAAATAGAATCTTCACAGTGCTATAGCAGACAAATATTACACCTGCAGACAGGGCAATTAGAATAAGCAGACTTATCTTTTCCGCACCTCCCTTTATCGCCTGTATGGAGGATAGAAACTTCTCTCCGTAGTAAACCTCTGCGATGCCTTGTACCTTCATAAGCTCCGAGGAAAGGTTTTTCACGGATGCCTCCGAGACAAGCTCTCTTTTGAGTGTTATCACAACAGAAGGCGGAAGGGGGTTTTCTTCTACGCCATCGAGGATGTAGGCAGAGTCCTTTGTAAGTGTTTT
The DNA here is from genome assembly GCA_016207905.1 of Nitrospirota bacterium. Lineage (NCBI taxonomy): Bacteria > Pseudomonadati > Nitrospirota > Nitrospirota bacterium. The sequence goes on from JACQZC010000018.1 coordinate 4,120, forward strand.
CAGCTCCTTTAATGCATCGTCCTTTGAGATATACTTGAGGTCCTTCACAGAGTTATTGCCCTTTATCGTCTGGATTATGCCTTTAGTTTTTTCCTCATCTATGCCTTCATCGAGGAAAACCGTGATGGAAAACCTGTCGGGCAATCTCTGAGTGGCAAGGTTAATATTATAGAGGATGGAAAATACCATTGTCATCAGGATGAGCCCTGTGGCAATGGTCAGGGCAGAAAGTAGGTTTATCCATTTCTCCTTATATAAGCTCGACAGTGCAAACCTGAAGGTATAGGCAGAAGGTATCATCCTACTGCCTCTTCTACGAGATTCCCATTGTCAAGCCTGTGGACTGTTTTTCCTGTATAGCGATAAAGCTCCTTGTTGTGTGTTGCAACGAGGAGTGTGGTGCCCCTCGTATTGATCTCCTTAAAGATTCTCATAATGCCCGATGCAGTGTCCACATCAAGGTTTCCTGTGGGCTCGTCTGCAAGAAGAATAAGTGGCTCTCCAACTAAAGCCCTCGCAATAACTACCCTTTGCTGTTCTCCGCCTGAAAGCTCAGCAGGATATGAGTTTGCCTTATGCCTCAGGTTTACCATCTTCAGTACCTCATGAACAAGGGACTTTATTTCGGATTCCGGGATTAGTCTTATTCTCAGGGCAAGGGCTATGTTGTCGAATATGGTTTTATTCATAAGCAGTCTAAAGTCCTGAAACACCACTCCTATATTTCTTCTAAGGTAGGGAATATCGGACTCTCTGATGCCTGCTGTCTCTATGGCGTTTATCACAATGCTTCCTGTGTCAGGCTTTTCTGCAAGGTATATGAGCTTAAGGAGGGTGGATTTCCCGGAGCCGCTTGGACCTGTTACGAATGCCATCTCTCCTTTTGGCACTGAAAGGGTAACGCCTCTTAATGCCGTCAGGTTGTCATAAGACTTTGAGACATTACGAAACTGAATCATGTCTATCCTTTGCCTATTATAAATTCGATAAGTATATCGTCGAGTCTCTTTTCCGAACGGTCTTTATCGTCATAAGCCTCTGCCTCCACGGCATCTCCTCCGCCTGTGTATCTACCTGACTGAAGCTCTTTTATCATACCATGATGCTGATCTTTCATCATTGTCTTTGCCTTCTGTTTCCAGTCCGCATCCTGAAGTAGATGCGAATAGCTTACCTTTTTGGAGGCAAGTATTGCTCCTTTATGGTAAAGAAAGGTAATAATCACTGGATTCTTAGTCCCGTTGTCCTCTGTCTGGACATGGTAGATAGTTCCTTTGAAGGATATGTTCGTGTTATAGCCAACAAGCATTATATAATTATAAAATGTTATGAAGGAAAAATGGAAGAGGATGTATGGGTTCAACACATATGAGACAAGTTATATCCCCCTCACCCTAACCCTCTCCCGCAAGGGGAGAGGGAATAGAAGGGGAGATTTGGGAAAGGGGTGGGTAAAAAGGGGAAGAGGGGGGTAAACTGAGATTCTGAAACA
>JACQZC010000019.1 GCA_016207905.1 Nitrospirota bacterium
CTTAGCCTTGAAGACTGGAAAAGAATAATCGAAACGCTGAAGATTATGTCAAGCAAAGAATTAATCCAATCCATTAGACGGGCAAAACAACAGTTACGCACTAAAACCAGATTGCTATCTTTTGAAGAGGTATTTGGAGATTTATAAAACATACTTTTCTCCTGAGTTTCTAAAACAAACTACACGATATAGCCATTTTAAAAAGGTAATTGCCAATAAGATAAAGCTATTGGCAGAAAATCCGTATGTAATTTGTAAAAGCGAACTGCTTGTGGGCGAACTTAAAGGGCTTCGTTCCGCAAGAATTACGAAGTCATTTAGAGCTATCTTCTCGGTCTGTGAGGAGTGCATGGCAAAAAGATTCCAGAAACTCGTCGGTTGCTCACCATCCCTCTGTGAAAAAATGGGTTCAGACACCATAGTTTTCCTCACTTTTGGCCCTCACGATAAAGCATATTCATAACTCCCTCCTGAATCTTTTATAAACCTTAAAATCCATGATTCCTTATTTTTTCCTCCATAACCTCCCAAGCCCACAATGTCCTGTCTGATTTGAGGGCTATGGTGTGATAACCTCCTGCTGAAATCTGGGGCTTTACCACTGCCTCTACAGGCAGGGCGAACATAAGAGCGGTAAAGCAGAAGAGCAGAATCATCGCAATAGTACGGAAGTGCAGAAGTGCAAATCCCCCTGTCTATAAGAAACCTGCTTATATTAAAAACATAAAGAACAGGCAAAAGTTAAGGTAAAAATACCCTAAGCGTAAGACTCATTGGGAGGGCTTATTACATACCACGAGCATATTATCTATCAGCCTTACATCTCCGAACTTCACTGCCACTGCCAAAAGGGCATTGTCTTTTATCTCAGTGAGCTCATCGAGGCTCTCTACATCATATACACCTGCATACTGCACCTCTGCAATAAGGGGCTCGGGTTTAAGGATGTCCCACATAAGCCCTTTGATTTTCGCTACATCCATTGTGCCTGATTTAATTTTTTCAGAGGCTGATTTAAGTGCCCTATAAATTATGCCTGCGGATTTTCTCTCCTCAGGCTTAAGATACTGGTTTCTTGAGCTCATTGCAAGACCGTCTTCCGCCCTTTGTGTTGGGCATATGACTACATCTACTTCCATATTGAGGTCATTGACGAGCCTCTTTATGATAAGGTACTGTTGGTAGTCTTTCTGTCCAAGGTATGCCCTTGTGGGATATACAATATTGAAAAGCTTTGTAACGACAGTGGCAACCCCTTTAAAATGTCCTTGTCTGAATTGACCACAGAGCTTTTCCGAAAGCCCTTCTACATCTATGCTTACTGAAAAGCCATCTGGATACATGGAAGAGGCATCAGGCAAAAAAAGTATGTCTACTTCAGCCTCTCTTAAGAGCTTTGTGTCTTTCTCTATATCCCTTGGGTATCTTTGGAAATCCTCTTTTGGTCCAAACTGAAGCGGATTTACGAAAATGCTTGAAACAACAATGTCATTTTCAAGCCTGCTGGTCCTTAAAAGACTCTTATGGCCTTCATGAAGGGCACCCATCGTTGGAACAAAACCAATGCTTTTACCATGCATCCTTTGTGTTTTTACCTCATCCTGCATTATTCGTGGAATCCGTATTATCTGCATGTTTTACCTTTGGATAGTTATTTTAAATTGCCCTTGTATCTCTTTCATAAGTGCATCGAGAAGGTCTTTTTCCTTTAGCCTCTTTATTATCCTGCCTGACCTAAAAAGAATGCCTGTGCCTTTACCAGCTGCTATTCCAATGTCAGCCTCTTTAGCCTCTCCAGGGCCATTAACAACGCATCCCATTACTGCAACTTTAAAAGGCTTCTCGATACCCTTAAGCCTTTTTTCGACCTTTCGGACAAGTCCTTTGAGGTCAATCCTGCATCTTCCGCATGTTGGACAGGACACAAGCTCAGGGCCTCTTTGTCTAAGCCCAAGTGACCTCAAAATCTCATAAGCAGTCCTTACCTCCTCTATGGGCTCTTCTGTTAAAGACACTCTGATTGTATCGCCTATTCCCTCTGAAAGGAGAATTCCAAGTCCAACAGAGCTTTTGATAATGCCTGAAAAATGAGGTCCTGCCTCTGATATGCCGATATGAAGCGGATAGCTATACCTTTCTGCAAAGCTCCTGTATGCTTGGATTGTGGATAGCACATTGGATGCCTTAAGCGAAACCTTGATGGAAGAAAACCCCATATCCTCAAGCATGGATATGTGCCTTTCTGCAGACTCAACGAGTGCTTCGGGTGTTGGATGACCGTATTTTTTCAAAAGGTCTTTCTCTAAAGAGCCTGCATTTACGCCTACCCGAAGGGGTATAGACTTGTCAAGGAGTGCATTGACTACTTCTTTGAGCTTCCATCTTGCACCGATATTTCCGGGATTAATTCTCAAGCCCGATACACCCCTTTTTACAGCCTCTATGGCAAGCCTCCAGTCAAAATGCACATCTGCTATAACAGGGATTGGCGATGCACTGGTGAGTTTTCCAATTGCCTGTGCGGCATTCATATCAGGCACAGCAACCCTTATAATCTCACAGCCTTCCCTCGTTAGCGCCCTTATCTGCCTTAGGGTAGATTTAATATCAGAGGTGTCTGTCTTTGTCATCGTCTGAACCCTTACAGGGCTTCCCCCTCCTATAGAGACATTGCCAACGAAGAGCTTTTTTGTGTCTGTCCTTTTAAATGTCATTTTTTATATCCCCCTCGGAGTTTTTCTTCATTTCTTTAATAAGCTCTATTGCCTTCAGGTGGTCTGAAAGGGTAATGGAGAATGTATGAGTTCCATCCCCATTTGAGACAAAGTAAAGGTAAGGAACCTTTGACGGATAAAGGGTTGCCTTTATAGAGTTAATACCCGGAGAGGCTATTGGCCCAGGAGGCAGTCCTTTTATATGGTATGTATTATATGGAGTCTTTCGCTTTAAGTCTTTTATTTTAATGCCTGCGCCCTGTGGCTTTATCCCGTATATCGAAGTTGGGTCTGCCTGAAGTAGCATCCTTCTTTTAAGTCTGTTATGGTACACTGCTGAGATAATATACCTTTCCTCATTTACCTGTGCCTCCTTTTCTATTATAGATGCAAGGGTAAGAACTTCCCTTTCGCTTAGTCTAAGGCTATGAGCTTTAGTTATTAAATCACCGCTAAATTTCTGTCTGAGCCTCTGAACCATAATCCTTAGGACTTCTTCTGGCTCGAGCCCTTTTGGAAATGCGTATGTATCCGGAAAAAGATACCCCTCAAGGGAGGGCGCAGATATATTAAGGCTCATAAGGAATGTCTTGTCATTTGAAAGTCTATCAAAAACCTCTTCGGTTATTATCTCGTTTAAGGAGAGCTTTTTCTTAATCTCAAGAAGGCTGTCGCCTTCCAAAATGGTCAGTGTGCTCTGGATGATAAAGCCCATTTTGAGTGCCTTGAAAACATTCCATGCATTCATGCTTCCCATAAAGGGATAGTAGCCGGGCTTTATGCGTTTATCCAGCCTGCTTATTTTTCCTAAGGCAATAAAGATATTTTTGTCATGTATTAAGCCCTGACTGTAAAGTGTGTCAACCGCCTCTTTAAAGCTCATGCCTTTTTTTATCCTTACCTCGATTGGCTTATCGAGACGAATTGGAATAAATACTGCTGAAAGCACATATATGAAGAAAAACCCTACGATGATAAAGATGACAAATAGTATTGCTCTTTTCATTACTTCTCTCTTGTTTGCTCCATTAGTGCCTCCTCAAGAAGTTTTATCTCCTCTTTGAAGGATTCAGGATGTGGCGCATCCTGAGATGGAATCGATGGGTCCCAGTATTTTACATATAGCTTGAATTCATCGAGTGCCTCTTTAAGCATGTTCATTCTCAAATAGGTCCTTCCCATATTATAGTGTGCCTTTGCAAAGGTTGGTTCAAGTTCGAGGGCTTTTCTATAAGAGGCATACGCCTCCTCTGTCATGTCTTTATGGGAGTAGGCATTGCCGATATTGTAATAGTACCCTGCGTTATCCGGGTCGACCTCGATTGCCCTCTTATATGTTTGTATTGCATAGGTGTAGTAGTGCCTTTCTTTGTAGTTATAGCCCAAGTTATTAAGTGCCTGTGCAAAATCAGGGTTAATCTTAAGGGACTTCTTATATGCCTCTATCGCATCGTCAAATGCATAATGGATTTCAAATAGATTGCCTATAAAGAAATACGACATATAGTCCGTGGGGTCTTTTTCGACTGCGACATTGAAATAAGAAAGTGCCTTTTCATCAAAGCCATGCTTCATGTATGCAATGCCTGCTGACCTCCAGAGCCTTGGGTTATCCGAATAGAGCTTAAAGAGCTTATCGAGCTCCTTGAGGTATTTCTTTTTCTCGATTGCCTTGAGCATGGCAAGTGAGACCCTGAAGTCAGGATTGTCTTTAACCTTTAAAGTACTTTCGAGTGTCTCCTTTGCGGATTTGTAGTTTTCTAAGTAGATATAGGCATCGGAAAGCCGTAGCAGTTCTTCTACTTCGATTGAATCTAAAGCCTCGTATGCCCTGATTGCCTTTTGCCATTTGCCTTGAAGAAAATAGATTTCGCCTGACATATATTCTTCGGAAGTCGCATTCAGCACTCCTCCTGATGCCAATGAAAGGGATAAAACCAAAGTGGCTACAGATATAAGCAAAATTTTTATCACTTCTATATTTTAACAGAAATTCCTTCCCCTGTTGCCTCATTTAAAAATCTTGATGAAATAAAAATCGTTGCCATCTCCTTTTTTTATAGGTTCAAGTTGAATTCCCTAAGTGCTTGAATTATCTTCATTTTTATCGTTAGAGTGTTCAATCTTTTTCATTTTGTTCAAATTGCCGCCTTTTTCATCACCCTCTATGAGCCTTGCCTTGTCCATGAGGATTGCAGAGGCAATAACCTTGCACAAAATCTTTTTGCTCATATGTCGGCCTGTCATAGCTTAAATCAAAAGGAGATGAAGGAGTCAAGATGAAGTATTTCACCTGAAGTATTTCACCTGAAATGTTTCACTTAAGACATTTCCACATCCCGTCATTCCTGCTTGTCAGGAATCCTTCCGACTTGTTCGGAATCGAAAGAAAGATTCTGGACAAGCCAGAATGACAATCAACGAAACCGAATGCCAAAAAATTGGGGCAACTCCTGTTCTAAATTGGCAAGACAAACAGAAATTCCTCCTTGAGATTATCTTCTTTATATGGGTATAATTAGCACTCCATGAAAAACAAGGTCTCCATTATAGGCTGTGGTAATGTTGGCACAACAACTGCTGGGTTTATTGCACAAGCAGGCATTTCGGATGTTGTGCTTTTTGACATCCTTGAGGGTATGCCTCAGGGAAAGGCATTGGATTTATCAGAGGCATGTCCCCTCTGGGGCTCGGCTTCGTCCATAAAAGGCACAAATAACTATCAGGACACCAAGGATTCCGATATTGTCGTAATTACTGCCGGACTTGCAAGAAAGCCGGGCATGTCAAGAGACGACCTTCTTTTTGCAAATGCAAAGATTATAAAAGAGGTGGCAGTTCGGGTCTCAAGGCTCTCGCCTGAAGCAGTTATCATAGCGGTTACAAACCCTATGGATGCAATGGCATATCTTGCATGGAAGACATCGGGGTTTCCGCATAAAAGGGTAATAGGGATGGGAGGAGTTCTGGATTCATCGAGGCTAAGGACTTTTACTGCATGGAACCTCGGGGTCTCTCCATCGGATATAGAGGCAATGGTAATTGGAAGTCATGGAGACGAGATGCTCCCACTCATGAGATTTACAACCCTAAAGGGTGTCCCGGTAACAGAGCTAATTAAACGGTCCGAGATAGATGCTATTAAAGAAAGGACTAAAAAAGCAGGTGCTGAGATTGTCGGGCTTCTTAAAATAGGTAGTGCTTATTACTCTCCAGCACAGTCGGCATTTGAGATGATAAAGGCAATACTACTCGATGAAAAAAGGCTTCTTCCGTGCTCTTGCTATTTAAATGGCGAGTATGGTGTAAGGGGAATCTATGTAGGTGTGCCTGCCATCATAGGAAAAGAAGGTGTTGAAAAGGTCATAGAACTTAAATTAGATGATCCTGAAATTGAGGAATTTAAAAGTTCCATTGCCTCTGTTAGGGCAATGATAGAAAAGCTCAACATATAATACCAAGGAGGATTTATAGTGCAGAGGACTCTTTCTATTGTAAAACCAGATGCTGTAAAGAAAAACCTGATAGGTAAAATAATTGGACGGTTTGAAAAAGCAGGGCTCAGGGTATCTGCCCTTAGAATGTTTAGGATTACAAAGGAAACCGCAAAAAGGTTTTATATCGCCCATAAGGATAAGCCCTTCTATGAAAGCCTTACTGATTTTATATCAGAAGGACCCATAGTGGTAATGGTGCTTGAGGGGAAAGATGCCATTTCAAAGGTAAGGGACATAATGGGTGCTACAAACCCAAAGGATGCAAAGAAGGGGACACTCAGGGCTGATTTTGCAGAAAGTATAGACAGGAATATTGTTCATGGTTCCGATTCTTTGGAGTCTGCAAAATATGAGATACCGTTTTTCTTTTCAGCAATTGAAATAATGGAGTAGGAGGTTTTATGGATTATTTTTTAACAGAAGAGCAGGTGATGCTCAGGGACTTAGCAAGGCAGATTGCAAGTGAAAAGGTCATACCTCAAAGGCATGAGCTTGATGAAAAAGAAGAGTTCCCGTGGGAGATAATGAAAGTCCTTGCCCAATCAGACCTTTTGGGGCTTTTCATACCTGAAGAATATGGTGGTCTTGGCAAAGGCTCTTTAGAGCTTTGTATTGCGGTTGAGGAGCTTTCGAGGGCATGTCTTGGGGTTTCAACAACATATGCGGCAAATGCATTAGGCACATATCCACTACTTCTTTATGGCACAGATGAGCAGAAAAAGAAATACCTTCCTGACATAGCATCGGGCAAAAGGCTCGTTGCATTTGGCTTGACAGAGGCAAATGCAGGCTCTGATGCAGGTGGTATACAGACAACTGCCCAAAAAAATGGAAACGAATATGTCCTTAATGGAACAAAGCAATGGATAACAAATGGCGGCGAGGCTGAAATCTATACAATCATCGCAATGACTGATAAATCTAAAGGCACAAGAGGTGCATCTGCATTCATAGTTGAGAAAGGCACAGCAGGCTTTACATTTGGGAAAAAGGAAAAGAAGATGGGTATAAGGGCATCTGTAACTCGGGAGCTTGTGTTTGATAATTGCAAAATCCCTAAAGAAAACATTATCTCAAAGGAAGGAATGGGCTTTATTGTAGCTATGAGGACATTAGATAACTCAAGGACAGGAGTCGGTGCACAGGGTGTTGGGGTTGCACAGGGTGCATTCGATGAGGCAGTGAAATTCGCAAGGCAGAGGATTCAGTTTGGACATCCAATTATCAGCTTTCAGGCAATTCAGCATATGCTTGCCGATATGGCTACTGAGATAGAGGCAGGAAGGGCATTAGTTTATTCGGTTTGTAGATACATAGACAGTGGTGCAAAGGACATAACAAAGGAATCTGCAATGGCAAAGCTCTTTGCCACTGACATTGCAATGAGGGTTACAACGAATGCAGTTCAAGTCATGGGTGGTGCAGGATATATGAGGGAATACCCTGTTGAGAAAATGATGAGGGATGCAAAGATTCTTCAAATCTACGAGGGCACAAACCAGATTCAGAGGAATGTCATAGCACAGGCACTCATTAAAGAGGCGGCGAGGAAGAAATAACAAAGGTGATGGATTGAAATTCAGTGAGCTTATTAGGTTATTAGAGGAAAATGGATTTAGAATTTTAAAGGAGAAAGGCTCTGTAAGATACTATGGCAAGCCGGGATGGGATAAGTTAATCAGAGTTGATTATCATGGTTCAAAAGAAGTCCCAAAAGGCACCTGTCATGCTATACTTAAATCGGCAGACATTAAGAGATAGAAAGGAGCTATCAGGATGATTGAACTGGAATACTCCCTCGTAATAGAGGCAACCGAAGAGCCTGATTACTTCGGATTTTATTCTCCTGAGCTGGAAGGTTTCTCAGGTATCGGTCATTCAATTGAGGACTGCCTTTATAAAGCAAAATGGGGGATGATTGAGCATGTGAATCTCTTGAAGGAAAAGGGACTTCCTGTTCCTTCAAAAAACCCGAACCCTAAGATTATTGTTCAGAATGAACCTAAGATGGCGATTGCGTGAAATGTAGGTTAGAATGAACCTCAGGTCTTGACAGTTCTTTTATAGATATATGAAGGAACTAATCAGATTCAGAGGAATGTCATAGCACAGGCTTTGATTAAAGATGCGGCGAGGAAGAAATAGAAGGGGTTTTAGCCTACCCCAAATCCAGTGCGAATTTTATAGCCTTTTTTATATCTGTCAGCTTATCGCTCCTAAGCAATGTGATTCTTTCGGTAAGAAGTTCTTTACGGATGGTCATGATTGTATCAAGATTTACCGCACACTTTTTCGGCATGCCGTCTTCGGGTCCAAGCAGGACTTCAACGGGGATTCCCCTTATTGTTCTTGTAACCTCTGCTACTGTTACTGCATTTCTTATAGAATATGCCTCGTCCCTCGAAAGAAGCACTACAGGACGCTTTCCAACCGGAAGCGGAAGATTAGCCCACCAGATCTCACCCTGCTTCAATCCCAGTCCTCTTTAGACAGAATCTCAATGGATGCTTTTTCTATAGCTTTTATCTCAGGCAGTTTTTCTGGATGTTTTTTATAGCCTTCTTCGTATAATCTTATCAGCCTTTCCTTTTCTGCTTTATCTCTAAGAAGCCTGATTGCTTCAGTTATAACACCGCTCCTTGTGATACCCTCTTTTTTCCTTACAGTCTCGATTGCCTTGAAGTCCTCATCAGTTATGCTTATTGCCAGTTTAACTGCCTTTGACATTAGGAACCTCCAGTATGATTATTTTCATACTGAAGTATGACTAATCTCGAAATAAAAAGTCAATACTACTATCTCCTGCCGAGCCAATCGGCAGGGAAGGTTCTATCTTTAGCAGGGAATCCAGAAAGGCAGTTGGAGGCGTTTAAGAAGGCATTGGGATTCCTGCTTTTTTAAGCACCCTGTTGATTTCCTCTGGCATTGTCCTCATGTCTCCTGCCAGGTAAGAGTCCTCTGCTATGAGCTTTATCACCTTTATCATGAAGTCCCTTTTCCTACTGCTCATCTTATCGAGGGTTTCGAGTTTGTGCATATAAAATTCCATAGATGCCCTTCCAAGCTCATCCCTTACCTCATTTAGTGTCATATTCTTTGGCTTTACTACAGGCTCAACGAGATTATATTTGCTATAGTCCCGTACTTCTACATAGGGCTTAAGCTCAGGATATATCTCCGAATAAGGCCAGGGGGCTATGGCAAGGAAGAATGCAAGGTCAGGGTTATAGTGCTTTGCAAGCTCAACTGTCTGCCTCATGCTGTCCTTTGTATCATCGGGCATTCCAAGGACAAAGGAGGTCTCTGAGACGATGTCCTGTTCATTTATCAAATCCAGTGCCCTTCTGGATTCCTCCACCTTGATGTCTTTCTTGAATATATTCAGGGTCGTCTGCGAGGTGGACTCCACACCCACATATATGTGGTCAACCCCTGCCTCTTTGTACTTCCACATAATGTCTTCATCCCTCAGAATATCATCGACCCTCGTTTCAAGAAGGAGCCTTGTATCAAGCCCCCGTTTCATCTTAAGGTCAAGAATTTGCTCCCACCTTTTTCTTGAAAGCGTTGGTGTCTCATCGGAGAGCATTACGACATTCACGCCATATCTGTCTCTTAGATATTCAAGCTCGGCTATGAAATTTTCAGGGCTTCTTGCCCTCCATCGCCTCTGCCAAAAAAGCTGTTGACTGCAGAAACTGCACTGCTGGGAGCACCCCCTCGAGGAGCTTACAATAGCAAGGACAGAGCCTTCCATAGGTTTATATGTATAGTGATGCCAGTCTATGAGGTCCCATGCAAGGGGAAGTCCGTCGAGGTCTTTTATGAGGGCTTTCATGGCTGTTACAACTACCGTGCTACCTTTTAAGAATGCTATTGATTTTACTTTTTCAGGATTATCGCCTGCACTCAAACAGTCCATGAGCTCAACCATGGTCTCCTCGCCCTCTCCCCTTACGATGTAATCCACATAGCCATGTTGCTCCGTGAGCACCTCCTCGTAGCAGAATGTAGGATGGACATTGCCTATGACAGTGACAACCTCAGGATTGACCTGCTTGGCTAATTTTAAAACCTTCAGGGCATCTACGATTTCTGCTGTAAAGGCAGTTGTAGCAACCACATCGGGCTTTGAGTCCATGATGCGCCTTTCGATGTCTTCGTAAGTATGCCTTAAGCTCATGGCGTCGTAGATTTCAGGCTCATAGCCTGCGCCCCTCAGAGAGCCTGCTATATATACGAAGCCCACATTGAGCCAGACCCCGGCAGATTCAACCACGCCCGAATGGTAAGGAGGGGTTATAAGCATGATTCTTTTAATTTTCATTTTTATATTTTACCAGAGGGATTATACGAAGAGTATCTTTTTAAATCTCTTCTTTGCCCTCATTTGAATATCACCGTGTACTGCCAGTAAGTGCCGAGGCCAAAGATGGAAAAAAGGATTATGTGCTTTGCCAGAAGCATCTTTCTCCTGAACCTCTCTGATTCCTCTCCATATACGCTTCCGATGTAGGCATAGGTGAAGGTTCTGCCCACGCCGGCAACAAGCACAGTGGCAATACAAGCTATGCCGATATAGAAGAACTCTCTCTGAATTTCAGAGATAAGAGGCACAAGGGCTTCATCCTGCACCCTCTCGAGCCACCAGACCACAAACACCGTTGCCGCCCAACATCCCGCGGCAAAATCGTGGACGAATCCCACGAAGATGGTGAATATTTTTTTCCTAAACGCTTTTTCCATCGGCAATAGTTTTTACCCTCATTTGCCATTCTTGGTAGGCTATCTTCATCCCACGACGAACAGGTAATTGTCGCATCAAAGAGGCTAAATGGGTCGTGGGAAACCCAGTCAGGGGAATATCGAACAGATGCCCAAATAACTTTTTTAAACTTAGTAATTTAAGAGAAACCCGATAAAATTTTTCTTCTCTTGCCTCAGGGCTCATCTCGGGCAAGGGATGTTCGAAAACAGCATGTGCACCGTCATAAAATTCCCAGCCTTTATCTTTGAATAAGAACGGTTTATATTCCTGATAGAGATCTGTACCTGGATAGGGGACCAAAAGCGCAGGATGAACATTAACTCCCAGTCTGTCTGCAACTTCTACTGTTCGGTCAAAGTCATCAAGGGTATCCGCTCTTCCACCGAGCATCACCGACAGCGTTATATCGATGCCGTAATCCTTTACCATCTTAACCGCATCTTCCCGATTTCTACCCATTTTTTCTGCCGCACAATACGCCTTAAGCCCCTCATCGGAAAATGTTTCCCATCCTACCCATAGTGAGATAAGTCCACTGTCTTTTGCTGACTTAAGGAGTTTATGACCCAATGGAGTCTGCACTGCCTGCAAATCGCCATAACCAAACCATTTTTTCTTCGAACCTTTTAAGGCACTAAAGAGGTCTATGGCTCTCTGGATATTGCCTACCCAAATATTTTCGTCGGCATTTAAGTAAATACTCCCCTGGCAAGTCTCTATTTCTTCGACTACATCTTTTATGGGACGGTAACGAATAGTGTCTCCAAAAAACTTTCTTGACGAACAAAAACTACACCTATAAGGACAACCCCGCACAGTAAAGATAACACTGATTCTATATGGATGATTTGTAAGACCTTTCAAAGGAAATGGTACATTATCTAAAGGGAGAGGTTCGCCGTAATAAAAGGATTTCAAGCTTTCTCTTTGTGCATCATGTAGAACTTCGCTCCAGACCGATTCCGCCTCGCCTACAACCACCGAATCCGCATGTGCCTTTGCCTCTAAAGGCAGGGCAGTCGGATGTATCCCTCCTAAAACAACATGGATGCCCATTTTCCTTAAGGCATCGGCAAGCTTGTATCCCCATGTGGCTGTACTTGTTTTACAACTTATACCCACTAGGTCGGCATCTATATCTTTCGGGGAAAAGGAAGAAAAATTTCCATCCACAAGTTGGATTTCTGCATCTGGCATCGTCCTCTTTGTAAGAGCAGCAAGATATTCTAAAGTCAAGGGTGCAATTGGTGCCTTGCCAAAGGGCATTGGTGGCATAATAAGACAAACTTTCATTACTCTGGGCATCTAAATAGCTTACATCAGCATTTGTCAGTTTTGCAAGCAAATCGCACTAAGAATCCCTCTTAAAAACACAGAGGAGAGCTATTTAGTAAATCGATAATTCTCCGCCTTCCAGTTTTTATATGCCTTTTCCATGGCACGTTTCATTGGAATCTGTTTCATAAGAGAAAGCAGGTGTGTCATAGGGAAACCTTTTAATCGGATGTCGAATAGATGTTTCATTATCCTTGTTTTGCTCAACAATCTGAGCGATGCCTTATAAAACATACTCTCTCTCTCTTTTGGGGTCATCGTAGGGTGTTCAAAGACAGCATGGACGCCCGCATAATATTCCCATCCTTTACCCTTAAAAAGATAAGGTTTATATTCTTCGTAAAGTTCCGTGCCAGGCAGAGGCGTAAGCAGTACAGGATGGATTCCCACTCCAAGTCTTTCTGCAAGCTCGATAATCCTGTCAAAATCTGCAGTAGTATCTTCCCTTCCGCCTATTACCACAAAGAGAGTGACATCGATACCATAACCCTTTATTTTTTTTACGGCATCTTCCCTGTTTTTGCCCTGTTTGGCAGAGGCACGATACATATTAAGCATTCTTTGAGATAATGTCTCCCATCCAACCCATACCGAAAACAGTCCGCTATCTCTTGCCGCCTTTAAAAGCCTATCTCCGTTGGGTTCTTGAGTCGCTCTGAGGTCTCCAAACCCATACCACCACTTCCTGGTGCCCTTAGAGATCTCCGTAAAAAGCTCTATGGACCTTCTTATATCTCCACCCCAGATGTTATCATCCCCATTGAAGTAAACCTTCCCCGTACACCTTTCTATTTCTTCCACAACCTTATCGATAGGCCTGTAACGGATGGTATCGCCAAAAAACTTTCTCACGGAGCAGAAGGTACATCTGTAAGGACATCCCCTTGCAGTGAAAACTGCTCTGAACTTATAATTTCCCTTTAGAACCCCTGCAAGAGGAAAGGGTATATCATCCAATGGAAGTCTTTCGCCCCGATAAAAAGGCTTTAGTCTCCCTTTTAACGCATCATTCAGAACATCTGCCCATACCGATTCGGCTTCTCCCACAACTATAGAATCCGCATGCCCTTTTGCCTCATCCGGAAGGGCGCTTGGATGTATCCCGCCCAGCACGACCTTCTTACCGAATCTTCTTAAGTCATCTCCAAAACGATACGCCCATGTAACAGTAGCGGTCATGGAGGTTATACCTACGAGGTCAGCATCTATATCTTCTGGCATAGGTTCACGGACATTTGCATCTATAAGGGTAAGTTTGGCATCAGGCATTGCCCTTAGTGTCAATGCCCCAAGGTATTCGAGGATTGGCGGCGCCATTGGCACCCTGCCGGAAAAAGGAAATGGTGGAGAAATCAGGCAGACCTTCATCCGAAATTCTACCTGAATGCCATGGTATACTGCCAATAAGTTCCAGCAGTAAGAGCGGAAATAAGGACGATATGCCACACAAACATCATCTTTTTCCAGATTCGCTGCAGTTTCTCTGGGTCATTGCCATAGGTATTCCCTATGTATCTAAACCTGAGAGACCTTTCAATCTCAAAAGGCAAAAGAACCAGTATACAAACAAGCCCCAGATAAAATAATTCTTTTCCTAATTCGGCGATACCGGATCTCCAATAAATTCCCGTGAAAAGAACAAGAAAAAGGATGAGATACATCCTCAGCAACTGCTTTAACCTTTGTTTCTCGCGTTTTTTGTCAAAAATCTTTTTTACATCCGTAGGGTAAAAAGTTCTCCCAGTCCCGGCAAGGAGAATAACTGTTGTGCATACCAGTCCAAGATAAAAAAGTTCCTTATTCAGTCCGATGAGCGAGGACCGTAGCTCTGTATTTTTGAGAGACAGTCGATAGAACCAGTAGATTGCCAGCACGGTCATTGCCCAGCACCTCGTGGCAAAATTGTGCCCATGCCCGATAAAGGTTCTCAATATTTTTTTCATCTTCTTTAAAAGTGTGTAACCCGGAAACCGCGGTGGAACATATCCGGAACAAGAGGTATGCCCCATATAGTAATTACCATCACTGGTAAAGCTAATAAAGAATACCACGCAAGTTTTTTACCACGCCAACCAAAGGTTAGACGCAGATGCATCCATATTGCATAGACAAGCCATGAGATTAGCGCCTGGACCTCCAGCGGGTCCCAAGCCCAATAACTACCGTGGACTTGCTTTGTCCAGAGAGCACCGGAAATAATCATCAAGGTTAGCATCACAAATCCAATACTAATAAAAAGATAATTCGAATTATCCAGTTTCTTCATCTCCGGTAGCTCTTCATAAAAAGCGTCACCTGTATGTCTCGTCTTAAATAGGTAAAGCAGTCCTACTGCTCCGGCAAGTAAGACAAATCCATAAGCAATCGAGGAAGTAATTACATGTACCCAGAACCACGGAGTATTATATTCCGGCGGAGTTATCCCGATTTCTTTTTCGGAAATCACTGCCCAGATTTGTAGAAAAATCGTAACAGGCATAATTAGAATTCCTGCCGGACGCATAAATCTGGCGAACAAAAAAATCAAAAGAAAGATAAACACTCCTGCCCATGAAGCATCATTGATTATTTGGAAAGTAGAGAAGGAAAGATATGACGGTCGTGTCCAATAGAAAGATAAACAAAGTGTCTGGGAAAGAAAACCCAACCCGGCAAAAAATACTCCCCTGCGGAGTAAGTGCCCTTTTCTATAAATAAAGCTGAAAAGATAAAAAAGAGCACTTATTCCATAAAGACCTACCGCAGCCCAAAAGAAAATAAGAATCGTTTCCAATTATTCTTTTTATTCTTTAATTTCCCGTATTTTTGCCACCTTATCCACTTTATCGGAAAGGGGAACAGGTCTGCTCTGGTCGATTGGCTTATTAGGTTTGACACCGGATTCCTTATTCTTCAGGAATGGCTTCATGTGCTCTGGCGAATCATAAGGTGGGAAAAAAGGTCCGGTATGGTAGCTCTTTTCCCGAAAAGGTGCCATATAGAATGTGAACACCATCACAAGGATTAAAGCAAGCTGAGAATACAAGGCAAGTTTTCTTCCCCGCCAACGAAGCCCCCAACGCAAGCCTAACCAGACCGCATAAACCATCCAGTATCCCCAGACAAGTGCTATTATCGAGTTTCCCGCCCGTGCTACATAATCGCTGGGTAATTTCATGTGAGCCCAAAGAACAGCAAAATGAACCATTATCGTGGCTAAAATGAACGAGACCAGCACAAACCGATAATTCAAACGGTCTAAGACCTCCAGTTCAGGCAGTTGGTCATAGGGATAACCAGTTTTCCCCTTTGCTTTAAGCAAATAAAACAATCCCATTGCTGCCGCAAGTAAGGCGAATCCATAACTGAAACCTCCACCCATAACATGCCCCCAGAGTTGCCAACCTTTGAATACCGGCGAAGGTCCAAGAGGATGACATGGAAGTAAACCTCCTAACACCATCAAACCGAAACTAACCGGCAGAATCAGCACCCCCACAGGTCTTACTGCTCTGTAAACCAGCGAAGCACCGACAAATGCCATCATGCCCATCCAGGTAGTCCCACCGACTACCTTGTCAAACGATCATATACCAGTGTAATTTTGTCTAATCGCTGGCCAGAAAACATTGAGTGCGTGAACGAAAACACCTGCCCACACGAGTTTCATTGCTAAGTGTGCAAGTCTCTCCTTTTTCTGAACAAAAGCCAGGATTTGTAAGGTGGCAGCTACTCCGTAAAAGGCTGTCGCAGTCCAGAAATAAACAACTGCTGGTTCCATTTTTCCCCCCTTTCTTAAAGCATAATATCAATTATAACAATATCATATGTCATAATGCTTGTCAAGTTTTTTTTCGCCTTTTGTCGAGCCAATTTAGGAATGCGATTATTCTATGTCGGGATTGGTTGTGGTGTTATAAAGGGTTAACCCAGACAGCCCATGGGGACCGCATCTTCACTGCTCCGCCTGAACAGAAAAGCGTATTGGCGGTGATGAAATTGAATTTCAGCGGTTCGGTCTGGTTTTCTCTTATCGCTACGGGGCCAAGCAGAATATGCGTAATCCGAGAGCCTGCCCATGTCCCACCGCGGTCGTCATAGGTGGCAAAGTTTATCTGCACCTGCCAATTCAGGTCCGTCCCATCGGCTATAGAGAAGACACTGTCGGTAAAGGTTCCGCTTTTTCTGCCACATGGGTTGTCTACCGCATTTGCAATGCTTAGTTTAATCCCATTCGTCACGGTCATTCTTATCCGCTTATATGTGCCTGCCTGTATCTGCGCCTGCTCGATAACTGCATCCGTGTCTTTTGTGAGGTCTATCTCCTTGCCTGTGGCATTGGAAAAAACTACCTGTGGGTTTGTGTCCGATGCGTCGGCCATAAATTCCACTTTGTGAACGGTTAGTTTTACGCTCGACGGACTTGTTGCACTCAGGTATACCTTTGCCAAAAGGGCGACCCCTGCTACGGCAACCGCCGCAATCAGGACAAAGAGCCATATCTTGCTTAACTTCCGCACTATTTTATTTTTCTTACCGATGCGCGGTCAAAGTGCCTGAAGAAAGGATGTCTTTCGTCCTCTTGTTTTTTCCTTACCTCATAAGTCTCCTCCCTTACTTCTTCCGGAGTAATAATCCATACCCCGGCAAGTTCGGAGTCCGGACCCCGTTTCTCCCTTTCCGCAAGATAAAATTTCTTAAACAAAGGCCCTGCGTGGACATACCTGTAAGGTTTTCCTTTAATCTGCAATGTCCTGCCGCGTCTATCCCGCACGGTCAATTCCACGCTCTTATTAAACCATATGCTTCTGACTAAATTTACATTGGTCTGAGAACCTTCGAATTCCTCGCCAAAGGCTAAATTTCCGTTCTCAATTACAGTCAGTCCGTCTTTGAAGGCAGTACATGGATTGCCTTCCTCATCAGTGGTTGCGAGAACCTTGACCGATTCGGAATCGTTAATTAAAGCGACTATTTCCTTCGACAATTTTTCAGGCACTATTATACCTTTTCTCCGAATGGGTCCTGCTACAGTGAAGCCTGTCTAGGTCACCTGTTGGATGACACCTGTAATTGTTGAAATCAACGCTCAGGTCATACTTCCTATGGATATCGCTTATGCCTTTCATTAGCCTCACATAATATTCGAGGGGCGCAGGCTTCTGTTTTTCCCTGTAAAACACACTGCCCTTCTCGAGACGGTGGATGATGGCAATCGGGCCGACCCCGTGTCGGGCAAAAAATTCAGCACCTTCCAATGTGGATTCCAATGCCTCGTCAATAGTCTTAAACCCATACGGCTGTGTCAGCTCGACTCCCCCTACGAATTGGGTGCAAACATATCCCCTGCCAAATATCTCCACTGCGGACAGGGCACTGTCTATCCAGTACTGCCTGCCAAAATACTTTGCCTTTCCAGGGCACATCCATTCAAAGAGTTTTTCGTCCCATACCTCGATGTGTGGCTGATAAGTGGTGGCACCAGCCTCCTTAAGCCTGAGCAACTGCTCTCTGGAAAAAGCGCTGGCAACCATTTTCGCATAGACCTTTTCCGTGCCAAATGACTTCCTCAGCGTCGTCAATACCTTGACATACTCGTCAACTTCGTTGTCATACGGAGAGTTTCCCGTTGGGTCGGAGCCGGCAAGTAAGACGATATTCATCCATTTCCCTTCTTCTTTCAATGCCTCGTTCATCGTTTCATAGAGGTCATCTAAACATCCCTGTGTATAGCCATGCTTTTTGCGGAGTACGCGTGTGGGGAAACTGCAATATTTACAGGGCTTTTTTTCCAGCCAGAAATGGCATCGGTTATACAGATAGACAAACAGAAGGCCAGGCAACCTGGCGCTTACCACTTTCAACATCGGCGTTCCCCTGCTGGTCTTCTTACCAAAGTATTCGGGATAAGGCACAAAAAAGACCTCTTCCACAGGCTCGCCTCCGTCTAAAAGCCATAACCCATCGTTAATCGCATCGATGGTATAAGAGCTACCTCTTCTTTCATACTCTTGGGGGAATTGCAGGTACATGGGCTCCATGCCCAAAACCCAGCTTCCATCCCTGAATAATGCGCCGCCGAGCACCGGCCTGGGAGTCTTTTGTCCGAGGTCCTCCGAGGCATCATACAGAGAGCCCTCCTCTTTTGCCCTTTCCAATGCCCTCTTGGTCAGGGAAACCCCGCGCAGCTCTGCATCGAGTTTACGAATTAACAGACGCGGAAAATCAGGATACTTCTCTACAACTTCCCCAAAACCCAATTCGTAATTATTTTCATTCACCTTTTTTTCACTCGCAACCAACTGGTGCATTTCTTTATTTTATATAATCGAGCCTTGCTAAATCAACATCAGGACGGCCCGAAGAGCACCTGTAATTGTTAAAGTCCATAGTCAACTTATATCTTCTTTGAATATCGCGGACGCCCTTTGCCAGCCTCACATGATATTCAAGAGGTGCAGGTTTCTGTTTTTGTGCATAAAGTATGCTGCCTCCCACGACCCAGAGGATAAAAAAACTTGAGGCAACCCCATGACGGGCGAAAAATTCAACGCCTTCCAGTGTGGATTTTAGTCCTTCCTCAATCGTCTTAAATCCATTTGGCTGTGCCAGTTCGACCCCTCCTACGAATTGGGTGCATACATTGCCTCTGCCGAATATCTCCACAGCAGACAGGGCGCTGTCTATCCAGTACTGCCTGCCAAAATACTTTGCCTTTCCAGGGCATATCCATTCAAAGAGTTTTTCGTCCCATACCTCTATGTGCGGTTCGTAAGTCACTGCCCCTGCCTCCTTGAGCCTGAGCAGTTGTTCTCTCGGAAAAGCGTTGGCAACTACCCTTGCATAGACCTTTTCCGTGCCAAAAGACTTCTGAAGAGTCCTTAATGCCTTGACATACTCGTCCGCTGTATTTTCATAGGGAGAATCCCCTCGCGGGTCAGAGCCACCGCTTAAGAACAGCACCGTCCATCTGCCTTCTTCTTTCAGAGCCTCCTCTATTGTCTCGCGGAGGTCCTCGAGGCTTTCCTGCGTAAAGGCAGGTTCCCCCTCGGACTTGACGAAGCTACAATACTTACAGGGAGTTTTTCCTTCCCAGAAATAGCAATAATTATAAAGACGGACGAATAGGCAACTGGGAAACCTGGGTGTCACCACTTTCAACATCGGCGTTCCCCTGCTGGTCTTCTTGCCAAAATATTCGGGATAAGGCACAAAAAAGACCTCTTCCACAGGCTCGCCTCCGTCTAAAAGCCATAACCCGCCGTCAACAGCATCGAGGGTATAAGGGCTCCCTCTTCTTATGAATTTTTCGGGGAATTGTAGGTACATGTTTTCCAAGCCCAAGACAACTGTTCCGTCTCTGAAGAGCGCTCCACCAAGCACTAACTTAGGGGTCTTAAGCCCAAAGTCAGCTGAGACATCATACAGGGCGCCTTCCTCTTTCGCCCTTTTTAGTGCCCTTCTGGTCAGAGTAACCCCGCGCAATGCCGTATCTATCTTACACATTACTATGCGGGGAAAATCCGGATGTCCTTTGGCTACTTCCTTAAAACTCAACTCATGGTTGTTTTCATTCATTAAAGTTTCTCTTCCTTCTCTCTGCCCCTTGCCACCTTCAAGATAGTGGTCAAGGTTATTCCTCCGAGTCCAACCCAGAAACTGCTGAAGATTATCCCTAAGCCCGGATGATAAACTACCTTCATACTCGTCCAGTAACGCACCTCATCCATGGAGAGGAAAAAATCCCCTGCCTTAACCATCTCCCCTAATACCGCCTTCCCTTTAAAAAGCTCCTCAGAGGGTTCCATGGGTTCCATTGCATTGGGGCTGGCACGCCAGACCTGAAAAAAAACCTCTCCAGCCCTCTTTTTTTCCTCGTCAGGATAATATGCCGTCTGCAATCTGAAAACGGTGGGAAGCCCGGGCTCTTGAGGGAAATAGAAGCTCCCTGGGGCATCTGCGCTTCCACTGGTATAAAGATAAGTTTCGTCTTCCTGTTTGATGCTCTGTAAAGGCGCATATGCACCATAAAGCACCCTTCCCCCATTATCCCGTATCACAAATAATGGAGAATAACCCTCTTTATCACGGTAAAACTCAACCCCTTTGTACTTCAAGGGCTGGGTTACATAAATAATTTCTTTTTTCCCTTGATTGCCATCCGAGCCGACGGCAATCTCGTAGGCGACCCCCCTCTCTTTCCCTTCTACCACATAGGGGGGAGTATGAACCTTATGAAGATAAATCTCGCCCAGCTCTTTAAGTTTCGGGTTTTTAAAGAAACTGCCATTTCTTGCCCAATCATAACTTGACCGCTCGGCACAACTTAGAGTTTCCCCTTCGGTAAGACGAATCGCTCCCTCAAAAAAAAAAGCTGGTCGTAAACCACGCCGGCAAAGAGCATAACGAGGCTTAAATGAAAGACTGTCGTTCCGATTCGTGACAAACGGAAAACCTTTATCCGCTTGAATGTGCAGAAAACGATATTAACTATCAAGATGACTAATAAAAGATTAAACCATAAGGAAGAAAAAACAGCCTCCTTGCCCACATAAGGGGGCAAACTTACCCCAACAACACAGGAAATGAGGATTAATGCCAGTAAGACTAAGGCGGTTTTTGTGGACCAAAAAAGACCGAATATCTTATTTATCATAGATTTTTAATTTACAAAAAAATTGAGATAAAAGTCAAACGATTCCTCTATGGCACTGGCTCTACCTTCCACCACAATTCACTTCCAATCCGCACTCCGTAAGCAACTGATTTTCCGTCAGGGCTAAAGACCGGCGGCCAGACCTCGTCGCATACCGGCCCCTCCTTAATCACTTTTCCTGTTTTCGCATCCGCAATGACAATAAATCGCTTGGCTTCCTCCATCGTCCCTGTCCTTGCACGATAGGTAATATATTTGCCATCCGGGCTCCACACAGGCGTAACCACCATATCATAGGCTGAGCCCTCCTTTACCAGAGAAGGATTGCCAACAGGAGAGATGACCATGACCCACTTGCCTTTTTTCATTGCCGGATAAGCTATCATTGTGCCATCAGGACTAAAGACAGGGGCATTTCCGACACCGTCGTAGACCGCCGCGCCTTCCTTATCCCCGACTACACTCTGCCACTTGCCTTTTTCCATTGCAAGAAAGGCAACTGTCAATGAGTCAGGACTAAATACCGCAGGACCAATCCCTTCATAGGGTCCCCTTTCTTTTCCCTGTGCCGGAGATTCCCATAGACTTTCCACTAAATAATGTTTCCCCTCTTTGGTTGCAATATATACAATCTTTTTCCCATCAGGGCTTAAAGCAAGCCGGCCTATCGAGGCGTAAGGAAGTTCCATCTCTCTTTCTTCATTCAAGGAAAAATCGTGCAAAACAAGAGAGATTTTGCCCTCTTTTCCAACTTCGTATATGACCCGCGAAGAATCGGCGCTGAAGGCAAATCTTCCCGATTCTTCGCCTTCCGTATAACGCCGTTCCTTGATTATCTTCCCGGCAGACAAATCAAGAAAAAAGACGGTTCTCTTCTTATTCCCTGCTTCACGCTTATCATCGCCAAGTTCGTAAACAAGTAAACGGCCGTCAGGACTAAAAGATGGCGCACGATAGGTATCGGGGTAAACCTTACTGCGATAAACCTCCTTCTCTCCGTCAGAGACAAATATAAACCATTTCTTTTCCTTTAAGCCCCCCACTTCGCATGCAACCAGACGGCCGTCAGGACTGAAAGAGCCGGGGGCAACCTCTTCATAATACGGCTCTTTCAATTCTTTATTGTCGATTACGAGATGCTTTTTTTCTCCCTTTTTACCGCCAAAAGCAAATCTCCGTCCATCAGGACTCCTGACTAACCAACTAACACTCTCATATGCTGGGCTTATATCTTCGCTGTCTGCTGATACAGCTACCAAAAATTCCTTATCCCTTTTTCTTGCCGTATATAAAACCAGATGTCCATCGGCACTAAAGGAAATGTTGCCCCACCTGTCATAGTCTTCTGAAATAGTGGCTAACCTTGTCTCCTCCAGTTTTATCCCTTTGGTTTTCTCTAAACTTGTCTCTTTTGGAACCTCTTTAGGAGGGGCTTTTTCTTTACAACTGGTGATGACAAGGAGTAGACACAGAAGAAGGAGGGCAAAATGTCCGCTACTACTGGTGCGTTTCCTGCAAATGTGCATCGAGTCTTCCCTCTATAGTGCCCATCTTATTGGCAAGCAATATATAATCTCTCTCAAAGTGGGCTACTATTGCCCTGATGTCAGCCTCCATATGCTCAAGCCGCTTGTCCATCTGCTCGAATCGCTTGTCCATCTGCTCGAATCGCTTGTCCATCTGCTCGAATCGCTTGTCCATCTGCTCGAATCGCTTGTCCATCTGCTCGAATCGCTTGTTCGTATCTTCTCTGAGGGTTCTAATCTCGTCCCTAATGGAGATCAATATTTCCACTGTTATGTCTTTTACCTTGTCTTTATCCATTTTAATCCAACCTTTACTCTTATGATTGATTATACCACAAAATCTTCCTACATCGAGAGGACAGCTAAAATTGCCGATAGGATTTCCTTATATTGTCACTCCGGCTTGTCCTGAGTCTTTCTTAAGAAGGATTCCTGACAAGCAGGGATGACAAAGACCACTATCATTGCGAGCACCCAAAGGGTGCGTGGCAATCTCAGTTTAAAGCATTAAGATTGCTTCGTCGCTTCGCTCCTCGCAATGACACAGAGGATGAATTAATACCTGCCTGCTGGTCCATAGGTATAATCCCTGCCACCATTACACATATTCTCGCATAACCCCCTCGCTGTGCCTGACCCTGTTCCGATATTCCAGTAGTCACAGAAGTAGCTGGTGTACCGTAAGAAAGAATATGGCTTTGTTGCTTGACCACCCGTTAGACCGCTTGCAGGCCAAGTAGTCTCTCCTGTAGTCAGTACATTAGAGCCGTGAACATTCGGGGTCCTGGGCCGGACAGGCAATGTGCCACCAACGTCAGTGGTAGTATTAAAAGTAGTAGCTCCGTGACAAACTGTACAGCCATCATACTCCCCACGGGTAAGAGGATGGTAAGTATCCCAGTTGCTATCGCTGCTCGTACCTGATGTTAAAGCGCTACCGCTATTGGGCCGTACATGTGTAGTGTTAGTCCAGTAAATCGAAACCTTATGGCAGACGATACAGAGCTGTGTAGCTATTTTATCCTGCGCATCATAAGGCCTCCTTGTGGTCTGGGCGGCACCATGTGCTACTGGCGTCTTGGTAATGTTACCGGTTGAGTTTGCAGGGGCATGGCAGTCAAAGCAGGTAATCTTGTTGCCTAATTTAAGCGACCCTTTGGGCGTCTTGGCAGATTGATTCCACGGTGTATTCATCGTGCTTACATCGCAGTAGTCGTTGTTTCCATTAAACAAGACTGGGTGGAAAGAGGCATTGGTGTTGCTGAACTCCGCTCTCACATCTAAGATAGCCTCAGTTCGTCCTGAGAAAAACGGGTCATTAGCCGAGCCACCCGTAACCTGCGCTCCTGTAGAGCTTGCACCATTTGAATCATGACAGCTGAGGCAATGCTCGTTCTGAACCGCTAAGGCAAAAGCCTCGAGGGTAGCACTGCCGAGATTACGCTCAAAAGTGCCTGTCACAATAGTGCTTATTGTATCACCCGAATCAGCGTTCCTTATTTGCAGTTTGTTGTCCTTATGCAGGGTCGCATTTATTGCACCTGTGGACACAATACCCTCCATATGGCAAACACAGCAGTCATCCGGCTTGACATCCTTGCCAGCAGACTGGCGCGTGGCATTGACATGTCCCCATGCAAGGTGAAACTCACCACTTGCGCCTGTGATTATTCGACGGGAGCCCTTAATATCTTTATGGCAAGCCACACAGTCTCCACCCTCTACTATCCTGTTTATGTGAAGCGCCCTGTTTGCAACGCCTGAGAAGCCGTAGTCATCCGCATCCGTATGAGTGTGGCAACCTGAACAGTCCGTATCACCGGCACCGTGTGAGCCCGGCGGATAGGCATGGCACTGTCCACAATCTGCCTTGGAAAAAGGTGAGGAAGAGTTTGAAAGATAAGCAGTGTTGTTCCACGCAGGACTTAGACCTGTGCCGCCAAAGCTCCCTTTGGCATGACAATATGTGCCTGAGCATGTAAGGGTAGCTTGTGCATATGAAGGCGTCTGAGGAAACTCCGTGCCTCCTGCGGCATTAGTTCCCCATGTAATGTCCGCAGGCAGTTGCCCAAAGTGTCCATTGATGCCAACATTTGTTACTGCTGGCACTTGATGACACTCCGTACAAGCCACACCTAAGGAGTTGTAAAGCCCAGCAGTGTCCAGATGTATATCATGAGCACCGACATTTGCATCAGATGCCAAAGACGACCCTGCTGTGTCAACACCTGTATTATTGCCTCCAGGAGCCCTCAGAATCGCAAGAGTTGAGCCATCAGCCGATGGCCCAGATTTCGTCCCATGACAGATTGTGCATGCATCATAAGGTGCTAAAGACGCAGCACCCCATGCACCAAAGACCTTGCCATGACATCTCGTATTAGAGCAACTGCCATATGCACCAGAGTTAGGTATTCCATCTCCTGTGTAGTTTGTAATAGTGCCTGCATTGGCTGCCGAGAAACTATAATTAATCGTCCTGTTTGCATGCGAAGCGGTCTCATCCCCATATCCGTTATGACAGTCATTACATACATAGGCATATGTAGTTGCATTGACATGCGCTCCATGACTGCCTGAGGCAGGCATTCCAGAGTCTACTGAGCTATGACAGCCTCCGTCTGAGCAGGTAACCGCACCACCCCATGTTGGAGTTCCATATGTAGTTGGCGCTGCAAGTCCGCCTGGTGCCTGAACATTGCTATGACAGTATATGCCTGAGCAGGTCTTGTATGAGGCACTTGGTGCCTTCAGCCCTGTCTGTCCACTTATAGTGCCGTTGTATGTCGCATATGAGCTAAATTTTGTATTTGCCGTATTCATCACCCACGAGACACTTAAATTTTCATGCCCAATAGCTCCATTTCCATTTGCACCATGACAGTCAAAGCATAAAAGATTCAGGTTAGGCGGAACACTTGCACCTGCATGCCTTGTGTGAGAGCCACCCGGAGGCGGGCTTGCAGCCGTCGCCGCATGACAGTCCCCACAATCACCAGTCGTTGCATCTCCCCATACAGGTGTGTTGTCTGTACCTCCTGACAAGCCCCATGCACCATGACAGTAAACCGATGAGCAATCGCTATATCCATTGCCCGGTGCGTTATTGCCCTGTGTGTAATTGGCTGCGGCGCCATAATTCGTTGTATCTATTGTCACATTTATTATGCCATTTACATGCCCCACATTCTGTGAAGAAAAGTTCTTATGGCACACTGTGCAGGCATAGCTTAAAGGAGCAGAGGTATGTGTGGTATGGTTGCCTGTTGCAGGAGGATTTGCATGGCACTGATTACATGCAAGTGTGGTCATTGGCCACGATGGAACACCATATGAAGCTGGTCCCGCTCCTCCTGTTGTGCCCTGAACACTGCTATGACAGTAAACCGATGAGCATGAGGAGTTGTCATAATACAAAAACCCACTGTCTCCTGTTGCTGTCGTAGTGCCTGCATTGTACTTGCCACTCTTATATCCAGAAGGTGCAAATGGAACATTGAATATAACATCCACCGTATATCCATTAGTTCCCAATGCGCCCTGATTACTGCCATCGGAATGCTCGTTTGTCGGGTCAACATCATGGCATACTCCACAGTTAAAGATATATCTATTATTTACAGAGTTATTTATAGCGGTTCTCGCAGTTGTATCTGTAGTAGTGTTATAGTGAAAAGCATGGGATGCCGCAAGGTTTGTGCCTGCACCACCACCTGTGTGAGCCTTATGACAGCTCGAGCAGGTCATAGATGCCCCACCCCATTCTGGTATGGATGAGGCATGACAGTATGTATTAGAGCATGTGCTTAAAGCGGGCATATTCTTAAATGTATATGTGAAGTTCGATACACCCGGAGCGTTCTTTACATCATAAGATGCACCGTTGTTGGCATGTAGTGACGGACTCGTTATTGCCGTGCCATTTGTCGTAACAGTGTAATGACACTTTTCGCAGGTCGTGTGCTTTGCATGGCTATTGCCTTTTGGCTGTTTGTTCGTATAAGCAGGTGGATTGCCATGACAGCCATTACATGCAAGCGCACCTCCGCTCCATACAGGCACAGTGTATATCTGACCTCCTGAATTGGATATGCTTGTGCCAGCACTATGGCAGTATACATTGGAGCAGGAGTATGTCTCTGCAGTGTATGTTCCACTTGAGAATGAGCTCATTGAGACATTCTTTAAGCCATTTACATGAACTGCATTACTAATTATGACCGTATTGCTCGAAGCAGTTGTGGAATGACAGTTATTGCATGTGTAGTTTGCCCAATAAGTCTCTGTGTGCTTGTCGTGTGCAGGACTCCATGCAATAGACCCACCTGGGCTTCCATGACAGCTTGAGCAGGTTGTAGTAGTCGTATCCCAGACAGGGCTCTGGTATGCATTACCTCCTCCAAGAGGATTAGCATTTGAATGGCAATATAACGATGAACATGTCTTTGTGCCTGATGTATATGTGCCTCCACTCTGGTCCACCCCTGAGTCTCTCATAGAGGAATAAAATACTACATTTTTAATCCCAATATGATTTGAAAAAACAGTTATAGATGTATTATTAAGTCCAACTGTTCCTGTATGGCATTCTATGCACCTGAAGCCATATGCGAGGGCATCTGTTGCCACATGCTTTGCATGCTTTACGCTTAGCGTAACAGACGCATTTAGCTCAGGACCTCCATGACAGGACTTGCATGTCATTGCACTGCCTGTCCATGTAACGGACTGATATGTAGGTGATGCCTTTGCATCGCTATGGCAGTAAAGATTAGAGCATGTTCCATTTGTCCAGTATTTAAGCCCACTGTCCCCTGTTGCCGAGGAGCTACTACTTCCATTACTATAGGCGCCTGTTTTAAGTGATACCCACGAGACATTGAAGATTACATCTACCACATATCCATTAGTTCCAAGTTTGCCCTGATTACTGCCATCTAAATGCTCTACTGTAGGCTGGACATCATGACAGGTGCCACAGTTAAATATATAATTCGTGGCACTCGAAAGGTTTTGAGCATCCCTCGATGTTGCATTCGTTGAGCTGTTATAGTGAACAGCATGCTCAGCCGCAAGGCTTTGGCCCGAGACACCTGTCTTTGCCTTATGACAACTTCCACAGTCTGCTACACCACCCCACTGAGGAGTGCCTGTTCCATGACAGTAGGTCGTTGAACAGGACTTTGTCCCAGCAGTATATATTGCATCTGGATTCATAGAGTTAAAGAATACATCCTGTATATTTGCATTTACATGCTTTGTAGGAGAAATATCTGTCCTGATGCTTGTGCCATTAGATGTTGTCTGGTTATGACATTTCTGACACTCTGTGCCATGTGTTGGATGACTGTTTGCAGTAGATGTTCCTGCCCCTCCGTTTGTATAAGAAGGAGGAGTGCTATGACAG
Organism: Nitrospirota bacterium; assembly: GCA_016207905.1. Lineage (NCBI taxonomy): Bacteria > Pseudomonadati > Nitrospirota > Nitrospirota bacterium. Next base: position 27,883 of record JACQZC010000019.1, read on the forward strand.
GATGTGCATGAAAGTGTGCCACCCCATGTAGGAACATTATATACCTCTGCCGAGGTTTCGACCTTTGCATTGCTATGACAATAATTATTAGAGCATTGGTCAGCAGTCGTATTATAGATCCCTCCGCCTGGCACCGAGTTTGCTGTATAAGCTTCTATTGTAACATCAGAGGTCGTGTTTACATGATATGTGCTAAAGCCTTTTGTTGATATAGTTGCAGGGGCATTGTTGTTTACAGCATCTGTATGACACTTGTAGCATTTATACTGATAAACCTCAGTGCTTCCTGCGTGTTTTGCATGATTGCCTGTAGATGGAGGCGTGCCTGAAGTTGCGCCATGACAGGTTCCACATGCACCTGTGCCTGCATCGCCCCATGTAGGTACTTTATAAGTCGGTGATGTGCCTCCTGTGCTATGGCAGTAGTTATTCGAGCAGTTCCCATAAGCATCACCTGGCCCATTTGAGCCTGAGTATGAGCCATTGTATGTTAAATCTATAGATACATCTATGCTTCTGTCGCCATGCTTTGTTGTGCCTGTACCTGCATCTGTATGGCAGGTTGAGCAGGTCTTAAACCTTGCTCCATAATCCGAGACATGCTTTGTGTGGCTTCCCGAATTCATAAGGGTTGGCGAGCCATCTGCCTTGTGGCAGTCTCCACAAGCCACACTCCCGCCCCAAAGAGGAGTTTTATATGTAACAGAGCCTCCAGGAGGAGATGTCTGAACATTGCTATGACAATAAATATTAGAGCAGTTTCCATAGGCATCGAGCATCGTTGTAGTTCCACTATAGCTTCCATCAGAAACCCTCTGGTCTCCTGAGAAGCTTACATTTGCACGGTTGTTGGCATGAACAGATGGACTCGTGTATGTGCTGTGGCAGAGCGAGCATGCATAATTAAGATTCGGACTTGCACCTGAATGCTTTGGGTGGTTTCCGAGGGTTGGAGGCACCGAGGCAGTTGCCTTGTGGCAGTCACCACATGCCACCTGGCCAACTGCATTCCATAGAGGAGTTATATTTGCACCACCACCCCATGCAGAGCTATCAATAGAGCCATGACAATATATATTAGAGCACTGAAGCTCAGTTCCACCCACTGCAGTGCCATTTGTAAACTCATAGCTGTAAGGGTCATTTAGGATTTGTCCTTTATAATAGGTCCCTGTGCCTTTCCTTTCACCGTTAAATAGATAAAAACCAATCTGTATCTTGTTATTGTCTTCTACGGGAGTGGCAGGCATTCCATTGTAATGACATGTCCCGCATACATAGCTATGATTCGTCCCTCCTGATGAGTGCTTTATATGTGCCGCACCTGTCTTTGAGTTTGTAACAGATGGAGAAAATACAAGGCCCCCTACCTCAGGGGTGTTTGACTCTGGTGGGTTTCCATGACACTCGTCACAGCTACCAACTAGACCCTGTGCATGTTCATGGCAGTCAAGACATGGCTTTTTGTCATAATGAAGAACTCCATCAGGACTCCACTTGGTTGTCTTGGTATGGCATACATAGCAGACACTGGTGCTTTTATTAGTTGAAGAGCCGGGACCGAAGTCTCCTGAGCCATTAAAAAGCTTTACTGAGTTTGCTACTCCGTTATAAGCGACAGAGGATTTGACAAGCTGTCCATAGACAAGGGCAAATGTCCCATTTACCCTTGCATACCGAGTATTCATATTCCTTTGAACAGTTATGGTATCTCCTGTGTTTCCTATAATCCTATAGCTGAATCCCATATATCTTGTATTTGGGATTAAGATATAATCCACCCAGTTCCCAGCCACCAAGCTGGTGTTCACTGTTATTGTGTTCGATGGAGAGCTTATCGATAAAACAGTTCCTGTTTTAAGAAATGAATCTGATTTCCATTTCCTGTACTGCATTTGATAATGAGGGTCATGGCATGTTATGCACTGGCTTGTCCATGTGCCATAGGAGTTGTCTGTTGTCAAGCTTGAATGGGTCATTGCATTTAAGGCGGCTACACCCTCGTGACAGCCTCTACATATTAAATTAGTGGCGGTATTGTCTATGCTTGTGCCAATATTGGCGACTAATCCAGGGGTCTTGCTCGAATCATGACATCTTAGGCATCTATCAGTGCTAAAGCCTGTTGTATTAGTTATGTGCGGTGGGTCAATCGCATATACTTGAGCTGAGAGCAAAAGCAGAAATGAGCTTATAATCAAAAATGCCTTTAGCTCATATCGCCTCATCAAAGACCCCCTTTCAATACCCCAGCTCGCCTAATGAAACCTTAACACCTGAGATGTTCTTTTTATTGCCAAATGCATTAAATTCCTCAAGAAGACTTCCGACTGCACTGTATACCCTTACCCTCGATGGGTTCTGCTTGCCTGTGTCACCAATAACGAGCTCTGCTATAGCATCCATATCAGTGTCACCTGCTGATATAACGAGGTCTTTGCCTGCTGATATAGTAAACTCACCTGCCAATGAGCCATCTGCCCTCAATGCCCTGACTGTAACGGTTTTTCCTGAAGGCTCAGGTGTTAAAGTAACTATGAGCTCATCAATTCCATCTCCATCAATATCGCCTCCTGTGATATCAACTGGTCTTCTGCTATCTACAGGGCTGATTGAGCCTTTCTGAACTATCTTCCACGCACCCATGCCTTTTTCGGTGCTGACTCCCCATATCCTTATATCAATATTCATAGACTCATTATCATCAGAGGGCTTGCCCTGCACAGTAAGAATCTCGGAGATGTCATCTCCATCTATATCACCTGAAGAGACATTCACCCCTGAGCCTTCAGGATATGCAAGGAAATAAACGCCTGTATCTATGACCTGACCACCTCTAAAGGCAAAAACCCTGATCTCTGATGGGTCTTCTTTCCCTGCCCTTCCAATAATAATCTCCTTTATACCATCTCCATTTAGGTCAGCAAGAGCTATGTCAGTGGACATCTCATCATCATCACAGTTATCATTACAGATAAATGCTTTAAAGGCAAGCCCTACTATGGAAGTTCCATCAGCCTTATAACCTCTAATAATTCCATCTGTGCCTGAAGTCAGGATATCGTCTTTTCCATCTCCATCAACATCACCAACTACTATCTGTGAGCCTGCCTCACCCTCTTCCTTAAGCTCTACTACAAATGAGTTCAGGAGATCTCCTTTATGGCTAAAGAGTCTGACCTCATCAGTTATGGATTCAGGCCCCTTGCCCCTTACTGCTGCTATCTCCAATTGCCTCCTGAGGTCCTTATAATTACCTATAAACTCAATAACTCCACCACCTGCCACAAAAAGACTATATGATGGAGGGGTCTTGAAGCCCATTACCCTACCAAATGTAATTGTATATGTGCCCTCTGGAACATCTTCAACAATATAAGATGTTCCTGTACCTGAGTATGTTGCAGGACCTGTGATTGTATATGTTGCCTCATCGAGATTCGATATAACCTTCACTGTCCCGCCTTTTATATATGTCATGTCTACTTTTACAAAAGAAGGACTTCCTTCGGCACAACCTGCATCCACCTTAATATTGCCTGTGTATTGACCACCAGCAAGTCCTGCCACATCCACCCATACATTTGACATCGCTAAGGTGTTTGATGGGCCCTTTGAAGGAGAGACCTTTAGCCAGCTACTGTCTGAGGATGCAGTCCATTCAAGCTGGTTACTCGTATCTCCTTTAAGCTCTATGTTTATAGACTCAGAAGGGGGTATGATGCTTCCCTTTACGAGGAATGAAAGGGATGTTGGATTTACAGAAAGAACTGGAGGAGGAAGAACCTCAACTGTAACTGGAATACTTTCCGATGCACCCTGAGAGGAAACAGTTATAGAGCCTCTGTAAGTGCCAACGCTTAAGCCACTTATGTTTACCGAGACACCTATATCCTCAAATGAACCTCCAGAAATCTGCCCTGATGACTGAGATAAAGTTATCCATGACAAATCGGAGCTTACTGTCCAGTCTAAAACCCCTTTGCCCTTATTGGCTATCAATAGCTTCTGGGAAGAAGTTCCTGCTCCACAATTAGAGCCTTTAAAGGAAAGCGACAATGGGCTTAGCTCCATCTTCACAAAATCATCTATCCCTATCGTGGCAATCTTACTGCCTTCCTTGTCAAGCACATAGAGGATTTTGTTTCCGCCCATTGCTATCCCAAATGGCTTATTCATTTGAACTCCTGCACCAAAAGAGCATACATAGCTGTTGTTAGTGTCAAAGACAAATGTCTGAAAGCCTAATGCATCCGAGATGTATACCCTATCTGAGGAATCAAGGAGAATGCCTCTCGGCGAAACCATCAGTCCGCCTGTCTCAACCGCATCCGAGTAGAACTTTCTTATTAGACTGCCGCTTTGAGAAAAGACATATACACCTGCAGGTGCCTTTGACACTGCATATATATTGCCTGTAGATGGCTCTACTGTAAGCCATATAGGCGAAAAATTAGCGTCAGCCTTAATGTTAGATAAATACCCTCCCTCTTTGTCATACACACGAATGCTTCCCCACTTGGGGTCAGATACATAAATCCTTCCTGATGAAACAGCAACCAAAGAGCCATATCTTATGCCTGTGTTTACCACCTTCTTTACCTTGAGGTCTGCCCCGTATATCGTTAGCTTTCCACTAAGGGATGTGACATAAAGCCCATTGCCGTCAACTGCTATGCCGAGGGGCTTTCTGTGCCCTATCCTGCCTATGAGCCTTCCTGACTGGCTGTATATCTTAATCCTGTTCTTTACACCTTCTGTAACATAAAGATTGCCATTTGAGTCAATGGCTATCGAGGATGGGTCGGTCAAATTAGTGATGGAAGAAAGAGGAGTCACATCCGGACATATTGCAGATGATGCAGATGCCGTGACAATTAAACTGAGGATTAAAAATGCGGTTATGAATGCCCCTCTTTTATCCATAAAATTCCCTTCTCTGACTGCTCCAAACCATATGTTCTCCAAATATCTCATGTTATATAACAAATGTCAATATGGGGTTTTAACCCACATAATAGTCATATTTGTGGCTTTTGACGCAAAGTTCTCCATCCATGCCTCTCTAACTCCGCATAAATGCGGTATAAATTCTATTTCACTAAATTATAATTGCAAAAGGTGTGCCAGAACCCTCGATGTCATTCCGACTTGTCCCTTGCATGTCATCATTCTTGCTTGTCCTTCGATGTCATTCTGGCTTGTCCAGAATCCTTCTTTTGATTCCAAACAACTCAGAAGGACTCCTGACAAGCAGGAGTGACAAAAAGAAGGATTCCCGACGCGCTTCGCTTGCGGGAATGACATATGGGAGGTAAGCAGGAATGATACCATGAAAAAAATATGCACATCCATATTACAAAATTGAGATGGACATTAACGGGTTACTTCACATGACAGTTGAGGCAGAGACCGCTTCCTTTGTTTGGAATAACAAGAAATGGATACTGGGGAGTGTCTGCATACTCGTTATGCACATCATGGCATGTAGAGCATTCCATGCTGTTTAGCTTAGAAGGGTCTGTTGGGTTGGGGAAAAGCCTTACAGAGGTATGATTGACATAACCTGAACCTGAGACAGTAGCTCTTAAAGATTTTGCATCAACATCAGGATGAGTAGTGTCAGAAGGATAGTCAAAGCTTATTGGATGGTCATTCGATAGATTAAGCGTATCGCCGGGGTTAACCCTTTCTCCTATATTAGGTCCCCAGCCATAGGTTGAGTCTCCGGTGTACACATCTTTAAACCTTGTTGGGCCTCCTGGCTCAACAGGCTCTAATGAAGGTGGTTGTCCATCCACAACCTCAGAGGGATTATTTACAAGAACATTGAGTGCATTTATTCCATCATGACAGCTTAGACAAAGAAGGGAATATATCCTTATCTCATAGATATTTACATTTAAGGTCGATGATGTATAAGGTAAAAACTCTGTCTGGTTTGAAAGTCCCCTGTTCCAGAGAAGAAGAGAAGGTGTGCCTGTTCCTTCTTGGTACTGATTGGTGGTGTTATAAACAGTCCCTGTCCTTATTATTAATTCCGGAGCAGTAGCATTCTGGATATTCTGTCTTGCCCTGTGAGGCGTATGGCAGAAAACACATACCTGCTCAGTCTCAAATGTAAATTTGGAAGTTCCAGAAATAGAAAGGTCATGTTTACTTTCAAACACGCCGGAGTGTGAAATGCCGCTATAGAGTGCCAAAATGCACAGAATTGTAATACTAATTAACCCTATCGAGGACCTAATTTTCATAAAACCCTATGATAATTCAAATTTTTAAGAATCTCCATAATATTTAAAAGCAATTATTATGCCGAATTACCATCCTTCTGGCAGTTCTGTGCCATCGGCTCTAAAGACGCCATTGATATTATGGTCAATGTCATGGCATCTAAGGTAGCACCTTATGCTCTGGCTATCGTACTGTATCGGACTACCTGTATTTGAAAAGCCAACGAGCCTACTTATATCCTCGATGTCTCTTACATAGTCGTTGTAATCGCTGAATCTTATGAGGTGCTTTCCTCTTTCTATTCCATGTGAGACATGGCATGTATAGCACGATGTAGATGCTGTAAGGATATGAAGGCTGTGCTTTCTAAAGCCCTCGTCACCGAGGATGCTTCTTCTGTCATGGCACATATAGCAAAGCTCGTATGCCTTTGGGGACTCAAGCCCCTCGTATGTCCTGTATTCAGCCTTTAGGATTGGTGCATAGTCAGAGCCATGCGGGCCTTGTGCTCCGATTGGGTCGTTATTTCCGTGACAATCTGTGCAGGCTATCATGGAATTGACATTTAGCTCCCTTATAAGGGAGGGTACGAATTTATTTCTTCCTGTAAGCTCAACTGGGTGGTATGAATCGTTGAATGGGTCAAACTCCTGCCTTTTGTTTTTTGCACCTGAAGGACGGTTTGCACTATCTGAATGGCAGAGATAGCAGAGCTCATACTCAAAAGATGCCCTATTTAATCTCATTCGGGTTCTCGAAAATCCCCTTGCTCCCTGCCATGGCTTTTTTGGTGTCGAGACATGCGAGACATGGCAGTCAAAGCACGAGACATGCCTTGGTGCAGTAGGCAGTTTCTCAGGCAAATCCTCTCCTCTAAAATGATATTTAGTCGTTTCCTGTATCGGGTGCTTTGAAAACTTCGTAAAAACCGTTTCTACATCCGCCTTTGCCTTTCCTCTCGAGAAAAAGCCATGGCACTCATAGCAGATCTCTCCTTTTGACCTTTTAAGAAGAGGCGTGCCTGGAACTCCAGAGACCTTATGACAGCCCGCACATCCTTCTGGGTTCCTCTCCTCGCTCATATGGGAGGCGGATTCCTCTTCTATCCACGGAGGAGCTGCCCATGCAAGGACAGCTATAAGGCAAAGGATTAACGAGCTTGACAATATCCCCTGCAAAGATTTCATTGCCACCTCCTTAGTCCCGAATGGTCGGGATTAGTCCCCTCCTAAGAATTGAAATACCTGAATCCTCATATTCAAGCTGTCCGATACGAATATCCTGTTTTTAGAGTCAACATATAGCCCTGTGGGCAGAACAAAGTCTCCATAAAACTGTCCATTCTTTCCAAAAAAAAGAAGAAGCCTTCCTTCCCTGTCGAAAATCTGAACCATATCCTGCGCAGAGTCAGCCACATATATATGGCCTTCTCTGTCAACCGATATACCCTTAATCTTGTCAAAACTTCCAAATGAATCTCCAATCACGCCAAATGCATTAATCAGCTTACCTGTTGGAGAGAATATCTGAACCCTAAAGTTAAGAGTATCGGAAACATAGACAAAACCATCCTTATCAACTGCTATAAATGTGGGATAGTGAAGACTCCCCGGTGCATCGCCCTTCTCACCAAAACTGTCTCCTCTTTTGCCATCTTTATCATAAATATAAATCTTATGTGCCCATGTGTCAGAGACATATATCCGATTTGAAGATATCGCTATGCCAGTGGGCCTTTTAAATTCGCCCTCGAAGAATTTGATAAACTTGCCTCTGCCATTGAAGATACAGACCTTTCTCAGGTCCGAGTCCGTGATATAGATTCTGCCCCCGTCTGCAACCACTGCCATTGGACTTATTAGGTCAGTTTTGCCTGCTGTGTCTATGGTAAAGGAATGGTTGTTTTTTAGATCTATAACATTCACCCTCGCTGCCTCGGGGTCTGCTATATAAAGGACATCGTCTTTGTCCACAAAGACTCCATATGGACCAATAAGTATGTCCGAGTATCTTGGGTTTTCGATGTCATAGTCGATCTCGCCTGTAAGAAGCCTTATAAATGGACTTTCTGTCTCTCCGCCCCTAATCCTCTGAAGGCTCCATAGGTATTTTATTCGGGGTTTTTGAGGAGGACCTGGCCAGACGATACCCTCTGTGAAGGTGTAATCTATCAGTGCCTTCGATGGTGCACACGAAAACACAAATCCAACGAGCAGGGTAAGGCTTATGACTTTTAGTATCCTTATCATTTTATATAAATCTCAATCTTCGAGCCTGCCTTCAGGTCTCCTATAAATGCATCATGGATGGCTTTTAGTTTTTTCTCTAAAAGCTGTCCTTGTATCTTCTGGGAGACATCCTCGAGACTCAGTTGTTCGGGCTGTTTTTCCTCCTCGACTTTAATTATGTGATAGCCGTATATGGTCTCTATTACATCGCTTACAGAGCCAACTGGAAGGCTAAATGCAATTTCATTAAGCGGGCTCTCGAGCCTTCCTCTGTGGATGATGCCAAAATCTCCTCCTTTTACCCTATATGGGTCATCCGAATAATCCCATGCAAGCTGGGCAAAGTCCTCGCCTGCTTTTATCTTCTGGAGGACCTCCTCTGCCACTTTCTTTTTGCTCTGTTTGTCATTTGGAGTGGATGCAGGGTCGACCTTTATGAGTATATGTCTTATCCTCCTTGACTCTGGCCTCATAAAGTCTGCCTTGTTGTCTTCATAATACCGAGAGATTTCCTCGACAGTTACAACTACCTTTTGCTCTACTTCTATGTTGTAGAGGTCATTAACGAGAAACTTCTTTTCGACCCTTCTTCTGAAATCCTCATTAGAGATGTCCCGGCTTTTGAGTGCCTCTTTGAATGCCTTTTTCCCGCCAAGCTTTTTTATAATTGCCTCTACTGAGGTATCAACCTTGTCTTTGTCTACCTTCATCCCTCTTCTTAATGCCTCCTGATAAAGGAGTTCCCTTTCTATAAGAAGCTCCGTTGCCTTTGGAATAAAAGACGCCCTCCTTTCAGGGCTCATGCCGCGATGCACACTGACCGATGGAATAAGCTCATTCAGGATTTCCTCTAAGTCCATCTCTGTCAAAACAGTGTTATTAACCTTTACAACCGGCTTATCCTCTGCCAGTACCGACAGACTATGAAAAATAAATAAAAGCGTCGTAAGAGCTATAGCGAAAACTGCTTTAGTAAATTTCATCTTTGGTTTAACACCCCTTCTTTAGATTTTAACCTATTCACCCATTAATCTCAACTTACCTTCCTCTAAACGACCTTCCAAATGACCTTGAAACCTTCAGCATCAGCACATTGTTTTTGCTTTCTGAGCCCGAGTTTTTGTTACCAGATATTGAATGCATATAGTCTGCACCGAATAACAGTTTTCTATATCTCCAGCCATATGAGACCTTCATCTGTCGGGTATAACCACCTGAGGGCTCGGTCCATGAGGTTGAGGCACTCACAGAAAGAGAGCTTCTCAAAAATATGCTTGCGGTATATATGCTCGAAAGACTATATGATTTGGATGATTCGGAAAAGTCTCCTCTCCCACTGAACTCAAGTTTTCCCCTTCTTGAGACCCTCCATAAAACATTTCCATCCGCAGAAGATGTTTTGTCTTTATAACCGTGACCGTTTTGAACCTCTGTTATGGTATGCGTAACCGAGCCGTTAAACTGCACACTACTGAAAACCCTCCAGTTCATTGAAACTCTGAAGATATGGGATGCCCTACTGCCTTTTTCTTTTATTGGATATATCTTAGAAAATATATAGTTTCCGATAAGGCTTACTTTCCTGAAGCCAACAGATGTTATAGTAAGGTCAGCCCTAAATGGTAAAGCAGTGGCGTCTTTATTATAACTTACTGTTGCATGTCCATTTATGGTTGCTCTCTTGAAATGGGTTGAGAGCGCCGTCTGTGTTAGGGAAATCGTATAGCCATAGTCTTTTGCCACAGGGTCATCTTTGCTTTTTCCTCCTGATGCGCCAACACTCAGACTGGCAAGTGTTTCAAGGGTTAGTTTAGGCGTGGGCTTGACCCTTAGACCTCTTCCCAATGCAGTGCTTACAGAACCGCCAATGCCGTAATTGGTTGAGGAAACATCCTCTGCCTTATGATACGAACCCCCTGCGTTCACCCTGTATTTGAGAATTTTCCACATATTGGCATAGCCAATGGTTGAGCTTAAGTTAATGTCTTCCCTGCCATTAAGTTTCTCGTCAGTGAGGTTATTACTGAGACTGAATCTGCTCCAGTTGTGTCGGGTAGATATGGTGATGGTATCTCGCCGTCTTGTTTCAGTGGCAATCATGCCCTTGGTCTCGGTTTCGTAGAAGATATATCCAAAGTTGTAAGAAGACACATAAGTGCCTTTTTTTGTTTTTACAGTTGGGTTTTGAATGGCTGCAGAAAGCCTGCCTGTGGTTGTTATCCATTTCCTTTCTGAGTCTTTCGTATCTGTATATGTGCCTTTAGATATGTCTAAAGAGACCATTGGGAATTTAAAGACAAATCTCCTTCTTTCTCTTTCCTGTTGCTGTTGTTGTAGGTTCAGGTTGATATTATTGTTGTTATTGTTGTTTCTGTTGCCTCTGTTTATATTCTTATTCCAGTTCGCATTGTTTCCCGTATTGTTCAGATTGCGGTTAAGGTTCATGTTGTTTCCATTTGCATTGGCATTTCCGTTTCCATTTCCATTGCCATCACCATTACCGTTTTGATTATTTACTTGATATTTAACCCTGTAACGGTTCTTTTTATTATTGTTGTTATCATTATTTCTATTCCTATTAAGGTCAGGTTCATACTTTTCTTCTTTTTCAGAATAACTCAGGAATTTTTTATCCCGAAATACCCTTACATAGCCAGGACGGGTATAATAAGTGCTTACTCCATAGTCAAAACTGGTGAAGTCCGTGCCTTCGTAGTAGGAGAATCTGAGAATAATAGGTCTTGGCACATAATTCCAGAGCTTAACTCCCCTGTTTGGGTTTATGGCATTCAAGAAGCTCATAGTAAAATTGAGTCCTTTTATAGAGTAAGACTCACTAGCACCTGAAGATCCGCTTTGCCTATTTGAGAAAGAGGAAGTTAAACCAAAAGATACCAGTCTTGGGTCAAAGACATATCCCGACAAGCCTGCCGAGTAGGTCTGAATAAACGAAGAGCCCTTCCCTGCAGTGCCCCATTCAGTGTTGTATTGAAACGCTACGCCAGCACTAAGGGTATAATTTCGGTAAAACTGGTTTCTGTTCCTTAATCTCTGTGCCTCTGCATTTTCTGGCAGGAACGAAAGGGCAAAACCGAAAATGAGGGCTAATAAAAAGACGGATTTAATGCCAAACCTATGCCTCATTGCTTATGCACCTCTTCTGCCTGCATGCCATTTTTTTTCCTGCCACGAAGTGAAATACGATAGCCATGTCTTTCAAGCCAGCTCACATCCCTTTTGAGTGTTGCTAAGGATGTCAGCAGAAGTCCGGCAATGTCTTCATAGCTCAAAAGGCAACCCTGCTCCTCGGCTTCTTTTGTTAGCCTCAGTATCCTTTCTCTTCTCAGGTTAGCAAGCCCTCCAGCCCGAAGGGCAGTGTCATCTGCCTGACCAATAAGGGTGAGCTTTAGCTTTCGCATGGCATTGCCATTGCCGTTTTTTGTCTCGAAGAATATATATTCTACTTTTCCGAAATCCATTCTCTGATTCTCCTAAAAAGCCTTACTCCCTATCCCTCGGTTTCGGACATTTCCCCTGAGCAGCATCTCTACTCCCTGCTTTCTTAAATAACTGATATCCCTTTTCAGAGTTGCCTTTGAAGTAAGCGTGATAATGCTCAGGTCCTTGTAGCTTAACCTTGCTCCTTGAGTTGCTGCCTCGCTCAAAAGCCTTCTCAGTCTCATCCTTCTCGTGTCCGCAAGTCTGCTTATCCGCCTGTCATCTTCCGAGCAAACAGTCAACTTCAAACTGCGTAACCTGTTTTCACCCTCAAAAACCCAGTAAGTTAGGGTTCCACTCATAACACACCTCCTGTCTTTAAGTGAGTCATATAACGCATGATAGGGTTATATGACTTATGCTGTTTAACATATCCCTTCTATCCAAAGCCTTTCTAAAGGCTCATTTGAGCCCACTTTAGAGTAGACGCAAAAATCACCTCATACCAACTCCTTTATACCTCTATTCAAATATCATGCCATACTAAAGGCTTACCAAACCGTTATTGTCAGCCATTGTTCGTAGACAACCCGACTTAAGCGAGTCTAAGGCAAATACGATAAAAAGGAGGTTTTTGAGGTTTTCTTTTGAAAACATAAGCTCATATGAGCCTATGTTTGGAAGGCATTTTAGAAAGATTTTCCTATTAACTTATAACAAAAAGTATGCCAGAGATTAGGGCAGAGCCTCTTTGACCTCAGATATGGGAAAATAAAGTATAATATTCGACATGAAGAAATTGGTTTTTATATTCTTTACGATTTGCCTCTTTAGTGTCTTTCTTACTCCAATGGAGCTTGGCGATGTATGGTGGCATCTTAAAACAGGTTCATTGATATGGGCTAATCAGGAACTTCCTTCATCCGACCCGTTTTCATTGGCACCGCCTGTTGACAAAGAAGTTCTTACGCCTTTCTGGCTTTTCCAGCTAATAATTTATGGACTCTATAGTGTTTTGGGCATCTCTGGGCTTGTATATCTAAAGGCTTTAGTTTTTAGCGGCAGTGTCCTTTTACTTAATGCCATTTTAAAGGACTATGGAATGACTCAGGCAGAAAGATACATCTTACTTTTGCCTACGGTTTTTATTGCCACCTACTATGATGAAATAAGGCCCCAGACAGTGTCTTTCCTTTTTTTTACTTTCACTTTTTATCTTCTTGAAAGGAAAAGGTCTAAGTGGCTTTTCTTACTTCTTCCTCCTGTCATGCTCCTTTGGTCTAACATGCACGCAGGGTATGTGTCAGGGGTTACGCTGATTGTCCTTTATTGCTTAAGGGATGCAATTAAGAAGAAGTGGTCTCATCTACTCGCATATGTCTTATCTCTTCTCGCAAGTGCTTTAAATCCCAATGGCTTGAAAGCGGTGTCATGGACATGGAACATGCTTTTAGGCTCTATAAAGGGCGCTCAGGTAATTCACGAGCATCTCGGACTTATAGAGTTTACCTCTCTTACAGGGCAGAGAAACCTTCGTAGTTCAATCCTTATCCTCTTAGCACTGGGCATCCTGAGCCTTATCCCTGTGCTTGCCTCTAACATCAAAGAAAAGCAACCCAGAATCCAGATTGACCTTACCCATCTAATACTTTTCATTGGCTTAGGGACTGCATCCATTGCCACATTCAGGGCAGGCATGTTCTTTTCGATAATTGCAACTGCCTTTATTGGCAAAAACCTTGCCCCATTGACGCAGGGCTTAAAGCTCATAAGGGCACGCAGTGTCCTGCTTGAATTGGCTATGCTAATAGTTTTTCTTATAGCTGGTTTTTTCCTTATCTATCCAAGAACAATACTAAAAAACTCTATTTTACCTGAAAGGCTACTGCCTGTTAAGACTGTGAATTTCATGCTCTCGTCAGCTCCTCCTAAAAACATTTTTCATCCATACGAATGGGGAGGATATTTAATCTGGAGGCTTCATCCTAAATACAAGGTCTTTATCGATGGAAGGGCATTAGGCCTTATGAAGGACTACTTAGATGTGCTAACCTGCACCTCTTCATGGAAAGAGACCCTTAAAAAACATGAAGTAAACACAGTGATTTACTGGGCATTACTGCCATACAAAGGCAGGGTGCCGCAAATCGTTCTCTGCCTTTTGAAAGACCAATCATGGAGCCCTGTTTACTGGGACCTTCAGAGCATAGCATTTGTCAGGACAGAGCTTGCAAAAAACCCTATAAACAAGACCCGTATATGGGAATTTCTGACATTCCTGATTTCTTCTAATATAAAGGCATCTCCTTTAGCTCCTGAAAACTATGTGGCATTGGGTGTGCTTTATTTAGAGATGGGCATGAAGGCAGATGCTTTAAAGGCATTTAAGGTCGCATTGTCTTTAGAGCCTGAAAACAAAGAGGCATTGCTATATTATAAGGCATTATATGGTAGTGAGTCATTTCACTAACAGGTGTTTTATTTCACGCATATTTATGCCTTTACTCTCAAACCTTATGTCAAACTTACTTAATTTTGCCTTTGAAATCAAGCATTAAAGGGTCTTTTTGCCGTGGCATAGCCTTTGCATATAAATCAGTAACCTAAAGGTTTCTTCTTAAGAGAAGGGGAACAAAAAGGACCAGATAGGAACCAAATAAGAAACAGAAAGGAGGTGAAAAGAAATTATGAAGAAGGTTTTAATTTTGACATTAGCAATAAGCCTCGTAGTAGCAGGCATTGCAATGGCAACTGTCTTGAGTTCAAAGCATGACATGAGGTCAAGAGTCACAGGCAATACAACGACACAGATTTGTGTATTCTGCCACCATCCTCACAGAGGAGTTGCGGCTGATGGCACCTCGAGGATCCTCCTTTGGAACATCAACGGTTCAGCAGCCACAAACTTTCCGACCTACAACTCACCAACGGCACCTCTGGGTGGAGACACTAACCTCGGCACATCTGATGCAGCACAGTACTCAAGGCTTTGCATGACATGCCATGATGGTACAGTTGCAGACGGCGGCTTCATCAAAGGAACAAAGGAAGCCGGTGCATCAGCATCCTTAGGCTCACTGACAATCAACGATGCAACTGCCAACTTAGGCTCAACATTAGCTGATGACCATCCAGTTGACTTCACATACGCAAACGCAACAGGTAGTGACATAAAGGCAAAAGATGCCAGCACCACTGACCCTAAGGTTATCGGAAATGTTACAGCAGTCAAGTATCCACTTTACAATGATGGCTCTAATGCCACAATGCAGTGTGCAACATGCCATGATGTCCACAGAGGCGAGGCAGTTGGTATTCAGTTCATGAGAGAGCTCGACGATGCTGGCGTCGCATATTCAGGCGGAGTTATCACAGCGAGCAAGATCTGTCGTGACTGTCATACCGCAAAATAATTCCGATTATTCGGGATTTAAAAAGGGGAGTGCAAACTCCCCTTTTTTTATTGTCCTTTCTGCATAGTTGTCATTCCCGCTTACCTCTCCTTTGTCATGCCGACTTGTTCGGCATCTTTCTTCAGAAAGATTCTGGACAAGCCAGAATGACATGCAAGGGACAAGCCCGAATGACAGAGGAAAATGTAAATGACCGTTAGAAACAGCACATTAGCTTGTCTCTATCGTAGATGTCACTCCTGCTTGTCAGGAGTCCTTCTTTTTGTCACTCCTGCTTGTCAGGAGTCCTTCCGACTTGTTCGGAATCGGATATAATAGTTGTATTATGGAGAAAAGCTTTGCTGTGTATATTATGGCAAATGCAAGGCCAACTCTTTATGTCGGTATAACGAATGACCTCATACGAAGAGTCTATGAGCATAGACACAATCTCAATCCGCATTGCTTTACGGCCAGATATTACCTGCACAGGCTTGTGTATTATGAGTTTTGTGACAACAGCCATAGTGCTATTGTCAGAGAAAAACAGATTAAGAATATGAGCAGGCAAGGCAAGATAGAGCTTATCAGACAGGTGAATCCTACAATAAAAGATTTATATGAAGATATCACAGAAAGAATGATTCTGGACAAGCCAGAATGACATCGAGGGACAAGCCAGAATGACATCGAGGGATAAGCCCGAATGACAGAGGAAAATGTAAATGACCGTTAGGGACAGCACATTAGCTTGTCTCTATCGTAGATGTCATTCCCGCAAGCGAAGCGCGTCGGGAGTCCTTCTTTTTGTCACTCCTGCTTGTCAGGAGTCCTTCCGACTTATTTGGAATCGGATATATATGTTATAATAATTTATGCCTATTTATGAGTATAGGTGCTCTGCCTGCGAAAAAGACTTTGAGAAGCTTGTTTTTGGCTCTCAAGTAGTGAGATGCCCTCATTGCAATTCATCCAATATAAAGAAAAAGCTCTCTCTGTTTGGGATGAGCGGTGTAGAGAAGCCCTTTTCTGGAACATCCACCTGCACATCTTGCAGTAAGAGCACCTGCACTACCTGTCACTGAGCAAGGCTTCATGTGTTAAAATTAATCCCTATGGTTGAAAATATTGGCAAGGTATATCTTGTTGGAGCAGGCCCTGGTGACATCGGGCTGATGACCATAAAGGGTCTCTCCTGCCTTAAAAAGGCAGAGGTAGTTGTTTACGATTTCCACCTTAATGCACAGGTCCTAAACTACATCAATCATTCGGCTGAGTTCATATACGCAGGGAAAAGAGGTGGACATCATACAATGACACAGGAGGAGATAAACGACATCCTTATTAAGAGGGCAGGTAAAGGAAGGATAGTTTGCAGGCTAAAAGGCGGCGACCCGTTTGTTTTTGGAAGAGGAGGAGAGGAGGCATCTGCCCTCGCAAAGGCAGGTATCCCATTTGAGGTTGTCCCGGGTGTAAGCTCTGCAATAGCCGCACCTGCATACGCAGGGATTCCGCTTACCCACAGGCATTACTCATCCTCTTTTACAGTCATCCCGGGATATGAGGATATAACAAAGGAGAAATCCTCTATAGACTGGTCAGGGCTCAAAGGAATCGGCACGCTGGTGTTTTTGATGGCTATTAAAAACATAGCAGACCTTACGAGAAAACTAATTGAAAACGGTCTCTCCCCTGACACTCCTACTGCCATCATAAGGTGGGGAACCAGGGCAGAGCAAAAGACAATTGTAGGCACACTTGGCAACATCGTAGCTCTGGTTAAAGAAAAAGACATATTGCCACCTGCAGTCATGGTCGTAGGAGATGTTGTAAGGCTAAGAAGTACTCTTAACTGGTATGAGAAAAAGCCTTTTTTTGGTCAGAGGATTCTTGTAACCCGAGAGACCGTAGAAGGGTTTGAGGCACTTGAGGAGCTTGGCGCAGAGGTCATTTCGTTTCCAACAATAGAAATCCAGCCACCTGTAAGCTATGATGAGCTTGACAGTGTAATAGAGGGAATAGATTCCTACGACTGGGCAATATTTACGAGTTCAAATGGTGTGGAGTTTTTCTTTAGAAGATTCTTTGAGCTTGGAAAAGACATAAGGAATCTAAAGGGAATAAAGGTCTGTGCCGTTGGCTCAAAGACCGCCTCCTCTATAAGGAAATTTGGAATCAATGTAGACCTGATGCCTCTCGAATTCCATGCAGAAGGCTTAATAGAGTCATTCAAAAGGCTTTATGAAAAAGAAGGTCTAAAGGGTCTTAGGATTGTCCTTCCGAGGGCTGAGCTTGGAAGTGATGTTTTCCCTGATGCAATTAGAAACCTTGGCGGTCATATAGATGTCCCTGTTGCATATAGAACGGTCAAGCCCAAAGGAACAGGCAAAAGACTAAGGAGATTTCTCAAGGAAGGCAGAATCACAATCGCTACATTTACCAGCCCAAGCACATTCAATAATTTCATGGACCTAATGGGCAAAGATGCATCACCTCTTCTTAGAGGTGTCAGGATTGCAGTTATAGGTCCTGTCACAAAGAAGGCAATTGAAAAGGCAGGTCTCAAAGTGGATATTATGCCTCATGAGGCAACCATCGAGGCATTGGTCGAAGAGATTAAGTCTGTGCTTTAATCATAGGAATCCTGTCTAAGATGGCATCTGCCACCTCATCCTTACTCATAAGGGGAAGCTTTTCTGTCTTCCTTTTAGAAATGAGCACCACCTTGTTTGTATCAACTGCAAAACCAGAATCAGGTCTGCTTATATCGTTAAAGACTATCATATCAGCACCCTTCCCAATGAGTTTTTCTTTTGCTCTTTTGAGGTTATAGCCAAATTCAGCAGAAAACCCGATGATAAGAGGCTTTTGAGGCATCCCACCAAGCTCCTTTAGAATGTCAGGTGTGCTTTTAAGTTTAAGAGATGAGATGCCGCCTGCCTTTGGAATTTTCCCTTTCTGCTTTACCACAGGCATAAAATCTCCTACTGCAGATGCCATGACAACGGTAGTTATGCCTTTTAGGTTTTTAATTACAGCATCCCGCATCTGAAGTGCCGTTTCAACCATGATGAGCTTTATTCCCGATACAGGCTTGAGGTTGGATGGACCGCTTATAAGGGTAACCTCTGCACCCCTTGCATGCCCTGAATTTGCTATTGCATAGCCCATCTTTCCAGTTGAGCTATTGGAGATGAATCGGACTTCATCTATGTATTCCCTCGTTGGACCAGCAGTGACAAGTATTTTTTCTGTTGAGAGGTCTTTTCTCCTGAGTTCGGATTTAACTGCATGGATTATGGTTTCTATGTCTGCCATCTTGCCTATGCCTTGCTCTCCGCATGCTAAAGTGCCTTTAACAGGCTCTACGATAATTACCCCATCTCCGATGACCTGCTTTAGGTTTCTTTGGAGTGCCTTGCTTTCATACATTCTCCAGTTCATTGCAGGTGCCATAACCACCCTGCCTTTGAAAGAAAGCAAGCACAAACTTAGGAGGTCATCTGAAATGCCGTTTGCCGACTTTGCAATGATATTTGCAGTGGCAGGTGCAATGAGCATAAGCTCTGCATCCTTTGAAAGGCTTATATGAGCCATTGGGTCTCCGAATATGTCAGAGTAAACCTTCCTGCCTGATGCTATCTCGAGGGAAAGAGAGGTTACGAAGTTTTTTGAGGCATTGGTCATTACGACCCTGACATCTGCGCCTTCCTCTTTAAGCCTTCTTGAGAGGTCTATTGCTTTGTAAGCCGCAATGCTTCCTGTAACGCCAAGAAGGATACAGCTATTCTTCAGGCTCTGAGGCATCCTTTTGTTTCTCTTTGAAGATTTCCTCTAATGCCTGCCTGCTTACCTCTTCTTTTTCATGGAGGTAGACCCTGAGGTCTTTTTCGAGCTCAGAGAGGTCCTCTGGAACAGCTTCCCTTTTTCTTTCCTCTAAGAATTTCCTGTAGTCGAATTTCTTAGCCTCTTCCGTTGCAGTTATTGCCTCCTGACCTACGAGAAACTCTAAGACATTTTCTATTGTCTCCTCCATAGCTATCGTCGTTGGCTTTTTGCCCTTTGCCTTAATCTTTGGCTTGACACCTAAGGCAAGCTCTTTTGCCCTCTGAGAGGCTATTGTCGCAAGCCTGAACCTGCTGTCTATCTTTTTTTTGTCAAACTCTATTGGAAGCGAAACAATATCCATCAGCCCTTCTCCTTTATGGTAAGATTTCTCCTGACCCACGAGGGGTCTATATTCGACGAGCACAGTCTTTCGGATATCACAATCGACTGTAACTGCCTGAGCGCCTCATCAAATACCTTATTTACTATAACATAATCGTATTTTTTATACTCCTTTATCTCTCTTAGTGCTGTCTTGAGTCTTACCTGTATCTCCTCCGAAGAGTTACACATCCTTTGCTCGAGCCTTCTCCTGAGGTCTCTGTGGGTGGGTGGAAGAACGAATATGTAGACTGCATCCTCATAGAGGTTTCTTATCTTCGATGCACCCTTGACATCTATGTCTAATATTACATCCACCGGCTCATCGAGCATTGCCTCGAGCCTTTCTCTGGATGTGCCGTAAAGGGAGTCGTGAACCCTTGCCCATTCTGCAAACTCTCCCTTTTTAGCCATGCTTTTAAATTCCTCTTTGCTTACAAAGGTATAGTCTCTGTCATTTATCTCTCCTTTTCTTGGCGGTCTCGTTGTGTAGGAGGTGGAATGCCTTATGCCATTAAGTGTCTCTGTAAGCCTCTGGCAGAGCGTGGTCTTTCCTGCACCCGATGGTGCAGAGACGACAAAGAGGTTTCCCCTGGGCTTAGTCTTCTTCACCTTTGCCCATGGACTTGCTTTCGGTTAATCTCTGAGAGATGGTCTCTGCCTGTAGGGCGCTTAATATCACATGGTCGCTGTCTGTGACGATTATGCTTCTGGTTTTTCTTCCTGATGTGGCATCGATGAGTTTTCCCTTTTCCTTTGCCACATCCCTCAGCCTCTTGATTGGAGATGAGCCGGGTGTCACGATAGCTACTATCTTGGAGGAGGCAATGACATTACCAAAGCCAATGTTAACTATGAGCGGTGGCAAAGAAGACTTTTTTATCTTAGTTTCCGTCATATTATTATTGAGCCCTGCATAATAATGTCCGTTTTCGCTGTCATTCCCGCTTGTCGGGAATCCTTCTTGAAGTAAGAAAGATTCTGGACAAGCCAGAATGACCTTAATCCTAAGGGTATAGGACATAATATTACAGGTTTCAATAGTTATCCTTGCCTACTGGATATTCTGAATCAGCTCTTTTATGTTTTCTATCTCGGATTTCATATCCACTGCCTTTTTAATAATCTCCTCATCCTCTGATTTTGAGGCAATCGTATTTGCCTCCCTCGAAAGCTCCTGAAGAAGGAAATCGAGCTTTCTTCCTATTTTACCACTGTTTTCGAGGATTTTAGCAAAAAAACTTAAATGGCTTTTTATGCGTGTAGTCTCCTCAACGATGTCTACTTTTTCAACTGCCTTCGATGCCTCGAGGATGAGTTTCGTATCGTCTGCACATTCCTCCACGAGAAATGCCTTTATCCTTTCCCTAAAGTTTTTCCGTGCAGATTCAATGCTCTGTGGGAGAATGGATTGCACCTCGTCATTAATCCTCCGAATCCTTTCTGCGCCTTTAAGTATTGCGGTTTCTATATCAGTGCCTTCCTTCACCCTCATTGCCAAAACCTCATCGAGGCTGACTTTGAATGCAGAATAAAGCGAATCTATATCATACGATGGCTCCTCTTGAATGAGCAGTTCTTTCCATGCCAAAAGCACAGTCATATCTATCTCTTTTGTTATCTTGAGTTGTTCTTTGAGGCTATCGAGGCTGACGAGGAGTTCCTTTGCCATGGCATCGTTGATTCTGAACCTTACTTTTTCTTCTCCTGTAGTAGAGACAAAGACATCGAATCTGCCTCTTAGGAACCTCTCCTTAATCATCTCCCTTAATGCCATTTCGTGCCTTCCGAGCATTGGAGGCATCTTTACCGTTATATCTAAAAACCTGTGATTTAAACTGCGGACCTCAACCCTAAAGCCTCCTTTTTCAGCCCCTCCAAAACCTGTCATGCCCTGTATTGCCATAACCTTAGAATAATAATGTAGAAAAACAGTTTAGTCAATAAAAAGGTGGTGCTATGTCAAGCCAATTTAGAAATGTCCTATTTTTCTCTCAGCCGAAGGCTCATAGAGGGGGATGTCTAATAATTAGAACCGTTGTGCCTATTGTTTTCTCTCGACTTTTACAGTCTTTCTATCAAATAAAGGACATTATACTTTAGCAAGGCATATGCCTCGGGGAGAAGGTGTTTGCCAGAAGGGCAATTATCATATGTCTCACACCCCTGTGCCTCTATCTCATTAATTAGAGCATTTAAAATATTCTTAGCTGTGCCATTTTGGCCCTGTTCAAGTTTCTTCTTTGCGGCTTCCAACTTTGCATCTAAGCTCATCTCTATGCCCTTGTTTGTTATCCAGCCTAAAGACGATGCCTCGTGCTTTAGGGAAATAATGTAATTGAGGAAATCCAAAGGCTTAAAATCAGCAGGAGGGGCTTTAGGACTTATTGCTTTCAGCACTACTTTTTTAAATTGTTCCGATTATACTGCGCCATCAAAAGAATGGCTTATCTTACCTAATTATAGAGAACTGAATGAAATACATTGGGCAAAGACCGACAGTGAACCGCCCGGCATTCCTGAATAATACTTTTTTATCGGGCATTAGCTATTACCTCCACAGTAAGATAGGCGGGGGCTAAGCCCCCGCCTGAACTCAGGTTCATCTTATCACATCAGGAATCTTTGTGGGATGGCAAATAAAACTTCTTGAAATCTATAATAAAGAGGAATAAAATGGTCTTAAATAAAGAGAACTGATTAAGTCCTCAAAAAGGAGGCAAAGATTATGGATGTGGTGACTTTGAGCAGACTTCAGTTTGCGGTCACAAGCGCCTTCCACTTCATCTTCGTGCCCCTCACTCTGGGGCTCTCTATTCTCGTAGCTTACATGGAGACGCGATATGTCCGCACCGGAGACGAGACCTATCTCGGAATGACGAAGTTCTGGGGGAAGCTCTTCCTCATAAACTTCGCCCTCGGGGTGGTGACAGGAATCACTATGGAGTTTCAGTTCGGGATGAACTGGTCGGAGTATTCGAGATATGTCGGAGACATATTCGGAGCGCCGCTCGCAATAGAGGCCACGGTGACATTCTTCCTCGAGTCAACCTTCATAGGGCTCTGGGTCTTCGGCTGGAACAGGGTCTCAAAGAGGACTCACGCCCTCGCCATGTGGCTCGTGGCGATTGCCACAAACCTTTCCGCGCTCTTCATACTGCTCGCAAACGGCTGGATGCAGAAGCCCGTGGGCTATGTGCTCAGAAACAACCGAGCCGAGATGGTTGACTTTACTGCTCTTCTCACTAACAGCTATGGATGGCTAAAGTTCACCCATACGCTCACGTCCGGCTATGTGCTCGCCTCATTCTTCGTCATGGGTGTCTCGGCCTATCATCTCCTTAAAAAGAGCAGTCCTGATTTTTTCAGGCGCTCCTTCAGGATGGCGGCCGCATTGGGGCTTGCAAGCTCGATAATGCTCTTCGTAATCGGACACTTCCACGCGGCAGAGGTCGCGAAGGTACAGCCCACAAAGTTCGCGGCTATGGAGTCCGTATGGGAGACCCGAAAATCCGTCCCGTATAACATGATAGTCATACCCGACACCGCAAACGAAAGGAACGTGGTCGAGGCCATCGGCGTCCCCAAGATGCTGAGCTTCCTCGCCTTTCATAGCGGAGACGCCGAGGTAAAGGGACTCAAGGAATTCCCCGTTGACGAGAGGCCGCCCGTCATGCCCGTATTTCTCAGCTTCAGGGTGATGATAGCGCTGGGGCTTCTCTTTATCCTCCTTTCTTTAGTTGCGGTTATAAAGGCAAGAAGGAATAGGCTTGAGACAAGCCCTCTATTCCTGAGGCTTATGCTCTATGCGATTCCGCTTCCGTACATAGCCACCCAGATCGGCTGGATAGTGGCCGAGGTCGGACGACAGCCGTGGCTGGTCTACGGCGTGCTTAAGACATCAAGCGGAGTATCCGGTGCTGTATCTGCCTCTCAGGTAATGGCATCCCTCGCTGGCTTTACTGTCATATACGGCCTTCTTGCCGTCATAGACATATATCTCCTTACAAAGTACTCAAAGAAAGGGCCCGCGGCCATACGGGTCGCAGAAAATGCCGGAGAGGGGTTAGGAACCCCTGCCGGGGAGGTGTAAGATGGAATTCTATCAGGTGATATGGTTTGTCCTCTGGGGAACGCTCTGGGCGGTCTATTTCACGCTCGACGGCTTTGACTTCGGCGCGGCCATCCTCCAGAAGTTCATAGCCAAAAGCGACGACGAAAAACGGATGATCAGCCGGAGCGTGGGCCCGGTCTGGGACGGAAACGAGGTCTGGCTCCTCACGGCAGGAGGAGCAACATTCGCGGCATTCCCGACAGCGTATGCTTTAATGTTCAGCTACCTCTACTCGGCCCTTCTGCTCATACTCTTCTCTTTGATATTCAGAGGCATAGCGCTTGAGTTCAGGGAAAAGGCTGAGTCCGCGAGCTGGAAAAGGTCATGGGACAACACGGTCTGCATAAGCAGTTTTCTGCTTTCTCTTCTTTTCGGGGTGGCCTTCGGCAATATCTTTCAGGGGCTTCCGATGGACGATAAAGGTTACCACGGCTCGCTAATCTCCCTTCTTAACCCTTACGGGCTTCTTACGGGGGTGTTCTTCGTCCTTCTATTTGTGGAGCACGGGGCGCTTTATATTGCCGTGAAGATAGATAATCCACTAAGCGAGAGGGCCGCCAAGGTCGCGGGCAAGCTCTGGTACGCTCTTTTGACCGTTGCCGTTATTTTTCTTGTCTTTACGGCATTCGCTACCAAGCTCTACGCCAACTATCTTGCGACGCCCGCTTTCTTTGTTGTTCCTTTTGCCGCGGTGCTCGCACTCTTAGGAACAAAGATATTCGCCGCGCGGGGCTCTTATCTTAAAGCGTTCTTCTCCTCGGCTACTACGATACTCTCAGTCACATTTACTGGAGTGATAGGGCTCTATCCTAACCTTATTCCATCGAGCCTGAACCCGGAGTACAGCCTGACGATATTCAATTCCTCATCGAGCGCCTATACGCTAAAGATAATGACAGCCGTCGCTTTTATCTTCGTGCCCATCGTTATCGCTTACCAGATATGGGTCTACCGGGTCTTCAGAAATAAGATAACGGCAAAGGATATAACAGAGGAGGAGTCCTACTGACGGAAGATGCAGATAACGCGGGAGAGACTATACGATAAGGTGCGTCTCATATCTCGCCCGTAACGGATGAAATGCTTTTTAGCGGTCGGATTTGAACTTCCCGTCTTTCCAGTCATTCAGGAGCATGACTGTCTTCATCGCCACATCTGCCGTTACCCGGTCAATCCTCCTGACTTCATCATGTTACCTCCTTTTCTTGAGTCAATCCTGTAATAGCTGAAATCCTATACAACCCCTTTTGGCTGCATCGGGCAGCCACCGCCTCCTTCCCTACGCATTATTGGAGGGGGGTAGTGGGAATCGAACCCACACCCAGCTACTTCTTTCGCCGGGTCACAAGTTTTGCAGACCAGGAGGGACACCAGTCCCCTTGCTCCCCATTTCTCTTCACTTTATCGAACCTATTGTCATTCCACGACTCTTCCTGAACATAAATAGCAATGCTAAGAGTCGAATCCGCATTGTGGGGAATCCACGATGCCTGATTACAAACCCTTAAGTTTTTAGAGAGAAAAGTGTTTACTTTGAGGAGATGCGGTAGGAGAGAATCTTAGCTAAGGAAAATCATCAACGGCTCGGGTGGCAATTGACCGCACACTCCCCGGTAAACCTCGACCAGGTTCCTGTGGGACTACTTCAGCCAAAAGCGGATTTGAATAGCCCTGCTATAAACAGTGCGGTCACCTATTCACCTCCCTTTTTAAGTATGGATGGATTATACCAGATATTGTCAAGTCTTTTCTGCAAATTCTCTCAGGGCATTTATTCCCAATGGTTTTTATAGCTTCTAATTAAGCAGCTTCCTCAAGTTTTGATGCCCTTATCCCTGCAAGGATTGCCCTTGCCTCATCTGTCATTGAAACCCCATTCCACCTTAGTTCCCTCCGCAGGAGTCAGTTGCACTTACAGAGAATGCACCACACGCAGAACTACTTAGACTAATTACTCCATTTGCATTAATGCTCACACCTGAACCTTCCACACACCACCTAATATCTCCAACTGCATTAGCAATGCTATATTGATAAGTTCCTGATTTTGTGACCCCATCAGGACCTGAGATGGATAAAGAACAGGTATTACTTCCTCCTCCTGATGCTACCTGAAGATAGGATGAAGGAGTGGAATTACAGGTATTTTCAGCACTAAGTTCTAATGGAGAGGCAATATAGGGCAATGTTAAAAGAAAGGTGATTGACAGGATAAAACACTTAAGGATATAGCCCTTCATTTTACTCCTGCTTCGGC